>NZ_JBPQTS010000034.1:0-50395 GCF_051386455.1 Streptomyces sp. URMC 124 | reverse complement strand
CTCCGGGGAGGGGCCCGGGGAGGAAGGGGGGAACAAACGGCGGAACAAACGGTGGAACAACAGGGGCAACGGCCGCCGTTGCCGGATCGTTCCCCCGGACGGGCGGCCGCCCGCTCCCCTCACCCCGTACCCTTGGGTTTCGTGTTCCGAAGCCGTTCCACTTCCAAGGATGAGCAGGCCGCCGCCGCCAAGGTGACCGCGGGCCGGCCTGAGACGTCCCAGCAGCCCCGTGACCCGCAGGCCCCCAAGGGCCGCCCGACCCCCAAGCGCAGTGAGGCGAACTCCCAGCGCCGCGCCATGGCGCACACGCCCGCCAACCGCAAGGACGCCGCCAAGCGCGCCCGCGAGACCCGCCGGGCCGACCTCGCCAAGCAGCGCGAGGCCCTCGCCAACGGCGACGAGCGCTACCTGCCCGTCCGCGACAAGGGTCCCGTCCGCCGCTTCGCGCGCGACTTCGTGGACTCGCGGTACTCGGTGGCCGAGTTCTTCCTGCCGCTCGCCGTCCTCATCCTGATCCTCAGCATGATCAACAAGGGCGCGTTCCAGACGTACGTGCTCCTCGCGTGGATGGTCGTGATCGGCCTGATCGTCATCAACTCGGCGGTCACCGGCCTCTCCCTCAAGCGCGCCCTCAAGCAGCGCTTCCCCGACGAGAACACGCGCGGCGCGGTGGCCTACGCCATCATGCGCACGCTCCAGATGCGCCGGCTGCGCCTGCCCAAGCCGAAGGTCAAGCGCGGGGAGAAGCCCTGAGCGCCTTCGCGCCCGGCTTCGGCGCCGGCGCGGAGGGGTGGCTCGGGGGCCTCGGCGGCTTACGGAATACCGTCCGGCAGGAGCTCGTCGCCCGCCAGCTCGACGAGCAGATAAGCGCCCGCTACCCCGTCGGGCGGCGGCTGCGCATCCTCGACGTCGGGCCCGGCCAGGGCACGCAGGCCCTCCGGCTGGCCCGCGCCGGCCACGAGGTCACCGGCCTGGAGCCCGACCCCGTGATGCTCGGCGCGCTCCATGAGGCGCTGGCCGCCGAGCCCGAGGGCATCCGGGAGCGGGTGCGGCTCGTCCAGGGCGACGGCCGCGAGACCGGCGCCCACTTCACCCCGGGCTCCTTCGACATCGTGCTCTGCCACGGCGTCCTGATGTACGTGCCCGAGCCGGACCCCATGCTCGCCGGCCTGGCCCGCGTGCTCGCCCCCGGCGGCCTGCTGTCCCTCCTCGTGCGCAACGCCGACGCCCTGGCCATGCGGCCGGGCCTCGCCGGCGACTGGGACACCGCCCTCGCGGCCTTCGACTCGCCCGTCTACACCAACCGCATCGGCCTGGAAGCCCGCGCCGACCGCCGGGAGGCCCTGACGGCGACGCTCGCCGGGATCGGGGCGCCGCTGCACACCTGGTACGGCGTGCGGGTCTTCACCGACCAGGCGCTCGACGGCCGCGAACCGCCCGCCGGCCCGGAACTGGAACGCCTCCTCCTCGCGGAGACCCGCGCCGGCCGCACGGACCCGTACCGCGCGGTGGCGGCCCTGCTCCACCTGTGCGGCGTCCGGGGCTAACGGCCCCGGTTGTCCCGCGGCCCGCGCCCCGTCGCGCGGCGCACCCTCCATGCCGGCCCGCTCGGCACCGCCGGTCCCCCCGGTGGGGGCCGAGCGCCGCGGCGGCGGATTCACTGCGCCCGGTCGAAGGCCCTGGCCTTCACGGTCCGCCGCCGCGGTGTGTAACCCCCACCGGAGGTACCCGGCGGTGCCGAACCGCCCGTGTGCCCGCCGCGGTCACCCCGAGCCGGGTCGGCCCCGGTCGCGAGGCCCCGCCCCGCCCGGGGCGCCCCGAACCGCGCTCGCCCACCACCACCCGTTCGTAGGCCCGGCCGGGACAGGCCCGCTCGTACGGGCGATACTCCGAGCATGGATGGCTCACGCGCCCACGCCCGTGCCACGTTCCTCCTGACCGCCCTCGTCTGCTGCGCCGCCGTGCTGAGCGCCGGCTGCTCCACCACCTCGCCCCGTACCGCGGAGAAGGAGGGGCCGCAGAAGGCGCCCGCCGTCTCCGGGGCGCCGACCGTCCCGGGGTCCGCCGGGGACCTCCAGGCCGCCTACGAGAAGGTCGTCAAGGACGTCCTGCCGTCCGTCGTGCAGATCACGGCGGGCGACAGCCTGGGCTCGGGCGTCGTCTACGACGACAAGGGCCACATCGTCACCAACGCCCACGTCGTCGGCTCCGCGCAGTCCTTCAAGGTCACCCTGGCCACGGGCGGCGGCCCGGTCGGCGCGCGGCTCGTGGCCAGCTATCCCGAGCAGGACCTGGCCGTCGTCCGGCTCGACGACGTCCCCAAGAGCCTCAAGCCCGCCACCTTCGGCGACTCCGCGAAGGTCGAGGTCGGCCAGATCGTCCTCGCCATGGGCAATCCGCTGGGCCTGTCCAGCAGCGTCACCCAGGGCATCGTCTCGGCCGTGGGCCGCACCGTGAGCTCCGGCCGCAGCGGCGGCGGCACGGGCGCCACCATCGCCAACATGGTGCAGACGTCCGCGGCCATCAACCCGGGCAACAGCGGCGGCGCCCTCGTCAACCTCGCGGGCCAGGTGATCGGCATCCCCACCCTCGCCGCGACCGACCCGGAGCTCGGCCAGGGCCCGGCGCCCGGCATCGGCTTCGCGATCCCCGCCGTGACCGTCCGCACCGTCGCGGGCCAGATCGTCAGGAGCGGCCGGGTCACCGATTCGGGCCGGGCCGCGCTCGGCATCACGGGCCGTACGATCGTCGGCCCGGACTTCGCCCCGGCGGGCGTCGCGGTCGTCTCCGTCACCCAGGGCGGTCCCGCCGACCGGGCGGGCCTGCGGGCCGGGGACGTGATCACCGCCGTGGGCGGGAAGGACATCGCCACGATGCAGTCGCTGTCCGAGGCGCTCGCGGGCCTCAAGCCCGGCGACCGGACCGAGGTGTCCTACGACCGGGACGGCACCGAGCACACCACCACCGTGAACCTCGGCGAGATCTGAGGCGACCGCCTGCCGCCCCGCGCGAGGGGCGGCAGGCGGTGCGCCGCGACGGAGGTCAGCTCTCGGCCGCCGCGCGCAGGCTCATCCCGTAGATCTTCTCGTTGTCCTCGAACAGCGTCACCTGCTCCGCGCCGCCGTCCAGGAGGTCCTTCCACACCTCGCCGATCCACGACTCGGCGTCCCCCTGCGTGCTGAACTCCTCCGGCTCCACCGCCGGGGACGTCTCCGTCCCGTCGGCCCTCTCGAACCGCCACACCCACGCCATGTCCGCCTCCGTCAGTCGTGTGCCACGTCCTGGATACGTCCTGCGCTGCGCAGCCTAACGGCCCGTCGGCGACGAGAAAGGGTGAGCCCCGCGCGCCCGCCGCGCGCGGACGCGAGACGATCAGTGCGTGGAACTGACACTGCTCGGCACCGGAGCCCCCGAAGGGTTCCCCCGCCCCGACTGCCCCTGTGCCTCCTGCGCCACCGCCGTGGGCGACGAGGCGCGGGCCGCGACCGCGGTCCTCGTCGACGGGGCGCTGCTGCTGGACCTCACCCCGGGGCCGGCCTTCGCCGCGGCCCGCGCGGGGCGGAGCATCGCGGGGGTCCGGCAGGTCCTGCTCTCCCACCCGCACGACGGGCCGGCCTTCGAGTTCCCGGCGGGCCTGCCCGCGCCGGTGCGGGTGCCGGACGGCCGGGAGCTGGCCGTGATCAGCGGCCACCGGATCCGGGCGGTGGCCCTGGACGCGCCGGGGACGGGGTACGAGGTGACCGCCGCGGACGGCGAGCGCCTGCTCTACCTGCCGCCGGGCGCGGCTCCCGCCGGCCTGAACGGGCCGGGCCCGGGCCCCGACCGCGCGGGCGGCCCGTACGACATGGTGCTCCTCGACGTCCTCGGCCGGCCGGACGCGCTGGCCCGGCTGCGCTCGGCGGGCGCCGTCACGGCCACGACGGACGTGCTCGCCGTGCACCTCGACCACGACGTGCCGCCGGGGCGCGAGCTGCACCGGCAGCTGGCCGCGGCCGGCGCCCGCACGGTGGCCGACGGCACGACGCTGGTCGTCGGCGACTACCACGCGGTGCCGGACCTGCCGCGGCGCACCCTGGTGCTGGGCGGCGCCCGCTCGGGCAAGTCCGTGGAGGCCGAGCGGCGCCTGGAGGCGTTCCCGGACGTGCTCTACGTGGCCACGGGCGGTACGCGCCCGGGCGACGCCGACTGGTCGGCGCGGGTGGCTCTGCACCGCGAGCGCCGGCCCGGCTCGTGGCGCACGGCCGAGACCTGCGACCTGGTGCCCCTGCTGGCCGAGGAGGGCCCGCCGCTGCTGCTGGACTGCCTGTCGCTGTGGCTGACGGACGCGATGGACTCGGTCGGGGCGTGGGACGACGAGTCGTGGGCCGACGGCGGCGCGGACGCCCTGGCGGCGCGGGTCGCGGAGCTGGTGGCGGCCGTGCGGGCCACGCGGCGCACGGTCGTGGCGGTGAGCAACGAGGTGGGGTCGGGCGTCGTCCCGGCGACGGCGTCGGGGCGGCGCTTCCGCGACGAGCTGGGCCGGCTGAACGCGGCGGTGGCCGGGGAGTGCGAGCACGTCCTGCTGGTGGTGGCGGGACAGGCGCTCACGCTGCGCTGAGGGCTCCGTACGCTGGGGCCCATGACCGCCCCCGACCGTCCCGTCATCCGCGTCCTGCTCGCCGACGACCAGGCCCTGCTGCGCAGCGCGTTCCGCGTCCTGGTGAACTCCGAGCCGGACATGAGCGTCGTGGGGGAGGCGGCCGACGGCGCCGAGGCCCTGGAACTGGCCCGCAGCCTGGCCCCGGACGTGGTCCTGATGGACATCCGGATGCCCGGCACGGACGGCCTGGCCGCCACCCGGGCGATCTGCTCCGACCCGGCCCTCGCGGACGTCCGCGTGGTGATGCTGACGACGTTCGAGGTCGACGAGTACGTGGTGCAGTCGCTGCGGGCGGGCGCCTCCGGGTTCCTCGGCAAGGGCGCCGAGCCGGAGGAGCTGCTGTCGGCGATCCGGATCGCGCGGGCGGGGGAGGCGCTGCTGTCGCCCGCGGCGACGAAGGGGCTGATCGCGAGGTTCCTCGCGCAGCCGGGGGAGCCCGAGCGCCCGGCGGGCGGCCGGGCCCTGCGGCTGGACGCGCTGACCGGCCGCGAGCGGGAGGTGCTCGTCCAGGTGGCGGGCGGGCTGTCCAACGACGAGATCGGCGAGCGGCTGGAGGTCAGCCCGCTGACCGTCAAGACGCACGTCAACCGTGCGATGGCGAAGCTGGGGGCGCGGGACCGGGCCCAACTCGTCGTCATCGCCTACGAGTCGGGCCTGGTCCGGCCGAGGGCGGACTAGCCGGAGCGGGGCCCTTTGCGAGGGCCCCGCACCGGCGGCCGCAGTGCGGCTGCGGCCGGCCGCGGCGCGGCTACGGCAGCGCCAGCATCCGCTCCAGCGCGAGCTTGGAGAACGCCGCGACCTCGGGGTCGACCTCGATGCGGTTGACGACCTTGCCGTCGGCGAGGGACTCCAGCGCCCACACCAGGTGCGGCAGGTCGATCCGGTTCATCGTCGAGCAGAAGCAGACCGTCTTGTCGAGGAAGACGATCTCCTTGCCCTCGTCGGCGAATCGATTCGCCAGACGGCGGACCAGGTTCAGCTCCGTGCCGATGGCCCACTTGGAGCCGGCCGGGGCCGCCTCCAGGGTCTTGATGATGTACTCCGTCGACCCGACGTAGTCGGCCGCGGCGACGACCTCGTGCTTGCACTCGGGGTGCACCAGGACGTTGACGCCCGGGATGCGCTCGCGCACGTCGTTGACCGAGTCGAGCGAGAAGCGGCCGTGCACGGAGCAGTGCCCGCGCCACAGGATCATCTTCGCGCCGCGCAGCTCCTCGGCGGTCAGGCCGCCGTTCGGCTTGTGCGGGTTGTAGACGACGCAGTCCTCCAGGGACATCCCGAGGTCGCGGACGGCCGTGTTGCGCCCGAGGTGCTGGTCGGGAAGGAAAAGGATCTTCTCGCCCTGCTCGAACGCCCAGGTCAGGGCGCGCTCGGCGTTGGAGGAGGTGCAGATGGTGCCGCCGTGCTTGCCGGTGAAGGCCTTGATGTCGGCGGAGGAGTTCATGTACGAGACGGGGACGGTCACCTCGGCGATGCCGGCCTCGGTCAGCACGTCCCAGCACTCGGCGACCTGCTCGGCGGTGGCCATGTCGGCCATGGAGCAGCCGGCCGCGAGGTCCGGCAGGACGACCTGCTGGTCACCGGTGGTCAGGATGTCCGCGGACTCGGCCATGAAGTGCACGCCGCAGAAGACGATGTACTCGGCGTCGGGCCGGGCGGCGGCGTCGCGGGCGAGCTTGAAGGAGTCGCCGGTGACGTCCGCGAACTCGATGACCTCGTCGCGCTGGTAGTGGTGGCCGAGCACGAAGACCTTGTCCCCGAGCTTCGCCTTGGCCGCTCGGGCGCGCTCCACCAGGTCCGGGTCGGAGGCCGCCGGCAGGTCGCCGGGGCACTCCACACCGCGCTCGCTCTTCGGGTCGGCCTCGCGGCCGAGCAGCAGCAGCGCAAGCGGGGTGGGCTGGACATCCAAGGGCTGGGCGGTGGTCACGTCACGCACCCTTTCTGTTCTGCGGGACGGCCGGAAAGGGCCTTGTCGTCAAAATGACGCTATCTATCATAACCGCTTCGCGTCACTTTGACGATGGTGATCGCGTCGATGTGACACATTCCCGATCCGGCGAACGGTGTGCGAGCATGAAAGGCGGAAACACACCGCAGCAGGCCCGGAATGAATCCGGGAGACCGGCGGTTGCAGCCGAGGGCAAGCAGTCCGCACAAACCCGGGAGTGAAGCAGATGTCCGTTCAGGACGAGAAGACCACTGTGAGCGACGGCATCCTCCTGTCCGACGCCGCCGCCGCCAAGGTCAAGGCGCTGCTGGAGCAGGAAGGCCGTGACGACCTCGCGCTGCGCGTCGCCGTCCAGCCCGGCGGCTGCTCCGGTCTGCGGTACCAGCTCTTCTTCGACGAGCGCTCGCTCGACGGTGACGTCGTCAAGGACTTCGACGGTGTCAAGGTCGTCACCGACCGCATGAGCGCCCCGTACCTGGGCGGCGCCTCCATCGACTTCGTCGACACCATCGAGAAGCAGGGCTTCACGATCGACAACCCGAACGCCACGGGTTCCTGCGCCTGCGGTGACTCCTTCAGCTAAGTCGTCACCCACCCGTCACCGCGAAGGCGGTGGTCCCCTCCGGGACCACCGCCTTCGCGGTGTCTGCGGCTACCGGCGCTCCCGCGCGGCCGGCCCGCTCACTTCTCCTGCTGCTGCGCCACCGGCTCCCCGGTCGAGGCGTCCACGACCTTCCGGTCGCCCAGGGGTTCGTCCAGCGTCACGGTCTCGTCGAACTTCTTGGCCATCAGCACGCACTCCCGGCCCGGCTGCTTCTCCGTACCGGTGACCTTGACCGTCACCGCGGCGGAGGACTGCTCGGCGGAGACCGCGTAGTTCCGGCACACCCCGCCCCAGAAGTGCAGGACGAGCTTCTTGTCCTCCGCGCTGTACGCCGTCACGCGCACGGGGGACGACTTCGCCGCGTCCTTCCCGGGGCTCTCGGAGCGCTGCGGCGCCGGTGAGGGCTTCGCCACGAACTTCGGGTCCACCGCGGGCTGCGCGACGGTGACCGAGGCCCCCTTCTCCGCACCCGGCAGGCGTACCTGGAACAGCCACGACGGCACCAGCGCCTGCCGCCCGGCCACCGACTGCGCCGACAGGCCGAACGCCGCACCCGTCACCACCGCCGGCTCGCGCGGCGCCTGCTTCGGCGGGCAGGGCGGCGTGAAGCCGCCCGGCACGTCCGAGCCGTCGTGCGGGACGGGCGAGGCGCAGCCGCCGATCCCGCCGCCACCGGTGCCGCCGCCCCCCTTGTTCAGCTCCTTCAGCGCCTCGTCCGCCGTCACCACCGGGTACGCGGCGCCCTTCGGCGGGAGCTGCAGCTGACCGCTGCCGCGCACGATCTGCGCGTCCGAGCCGACGTCGAGGGTCGTCCGCCAGCCGTAGGCGGGCAGGCCGTCCAGGACGGGATCGGCGTTGACCGTCCGTACGGCGCCGAAGAGCGCCGAAGCGTCCACCTTCGAGCCGTCCTGGCCGAGCGCCTTCAGCACGGGCGCGGCGGCGCCCTTCGCCTTCTCCTCCGGCACGGGCGGCTGCCCGTCCGAGGCCTTGCCCTCCTGCGGCGGGCAGGGGGCGGGGGTGCCGGGGGAGAGGTCCGCCGCGGGGTCCGTGCGCGGCCCCGAGCCCGGCGGGTGCGCGCAGCCCTTGCCGGCGTTGCCGAAGCGCGCGAAAGACCAGTTGCCCGGGCCCTTGCGGGCCACGCGCAGGACCGGCTCGTCCGCCCCGGGAGAGCCGCCCACCCGCCACACGTCCCCGTCCTCGGCGGGGGTGCCCGGCACGTGCAGGGCCTCGGCGAGCCGGGCCACGTCCTCGCGGCTCACCTCGCCCTTCGGCAGCCGCACCGGCGCCGTCCGCGGCCCGTCGGGCAGCTTCCCCTCGGCGCGGTAGCGCACGCCGCCGGGGTCCGGTTCGCCCACCGCGATCCCCTGGTGCGGGGAACCGGCGGGGCCGCCCGCGGACGGCACGTCCAGCGCGAGGGGTGGTGGTGAGCTCTCGCCGCCCGCCGTACCGCCGCCCTTGCCGCCGTCGCCCTCCGAGGCCGTGGCCGCCCAGTACGCCCCGCCGCCACCGGCCAGCAGCACCGCCGCCGCGACCGACGCGACCGCGAGCCGGGACCGCTTCCGCTGCTGCTTGCCTTCGGGGCTGCCGCCCTCGGTGCTCACCACATCGCTCCTTCGCTCCGCCCAAAAGTCCGTAGTGCCGCATCCCCCGCGAGGGGGACGCCGCTTGGACGGAGCGCAGGAGCGAGTGGTTCCACCGGGGCGCGTGCCCACAGGACGGGCCGGTCGCCCCGGCTCTGCCGGGCGCCTACTCCGGCGTCAGTCGCCGTACTCCGACATTCCGTCGATCAGCCGCGCCGACCCCGCCGGCACCGAGACCCCCCTGATCCACGACGGCGGCGCGGCCGCGGCGACCTGCCGCTGCCCGGAGCCGCCCGTCCAGTGCGGGGACATGCGCGCGCACAGCCCGCGCAGCTCCGCCAGGGACTCGGGCTCGGAGTCGGAGAAAGTGACGTCCTTCACAGGGTTCGGCATGACGGCACCGTATGCAGCCCGCGACGCACGATGAAAGGGCTACTATTTGGTAATTTTGTCCGGACGGTGGCCGAAACCGTACCCAGGTGCGATATCCGGACCCGGTAGCGTGGTGTGGCTCGTCTTGTTTCCACCACTCCGCCCGCCCACTCGCCCCGCAGGAGCAGAACCGCCGTGCGTATCGCTGTCACCGGTTCCATCGCCACCGACCACCTGATGACGTTCCCCGGCCGTTTCGCCGATCAGCTCGTGGCGGACCAGCTGCACACCGTCTCGCTCTCCTTCCTCGTCGACGACCTCGACGTCCGCCGCGGCGGTGTCGCCCCCAACATCTGCTTCGGCATGGGCCTGCTCGGCCTGCACCCGATCCTGGTGGGCGCCGCCGGCGCCGACTTCGCCGAGTACCGCGCCTGGCTCGAGCGGCACGGCGTGGACACCGACTCGGTGCGCATCTCCGAGGTCCTGCACACCGCGCGCTTCGTCTGCACCACGGACACCGACCACAACCAGATCGCGTCGTTCTACACCGGCGCGATGAGCGAGGCCCGCCAGATCGAGCTGCAGCCCGTCGCCGACCGCGTCGGCGGCCTGGACCTGGTCCTGATCGGCGCCGACGACCCCGAGGCGATGATCCGCCACACCGAGGAGTGCCGCTCGCGGGGCATCCCCTTCGCCGCCGACCCCTCCCAGCAGCTGGCCCGCATGGACGGCGACGACATCCGCGTCCTCGTCGAGGGCGCCACCTACCTCTTCACCAACGAGTACGAGAAGGCCCTCATCGAGTCCAAGACCGGCTGGTCGGCGGACGAGATCCTGGCCAAGGTCGGCACCCGCGTCACCACCCTCGGCGCGCAGGGCGTGCGCATCGAGCGCGCGGGCGAGCCCGCCATCGAGGTCGGCTGCGCCCAGGAAGAGGCCAAGGTCGACCCGACGGGCGTCGGCGACGCCTTCCGCGCCGGCTTCCTCGCGGGCCTGACCTGGGAGCTCTCCCTGGAGCGCGCCGCCCAGCTCGGCTGCATGCTCGCCACCCTCGTCATCGAGACCCTGGGCACCCAGGAGTACGAGCTGCGCCGCGGCCACTTCATGGAGCGCTTCACCAAGGCCTACGGCGACGAGGCGGCCGCCGAGGTCCAGGCGCACCTGTCCTAGTTCTCCGGTTTCTCCTGGTTCTCCCGGTTCGCGAAAGCCCCTGCCCCCGCCCGGGGGCGGGGGCTTTCGCGTCCTACGTGCGCCGCCGCACCACGTAGGCCGTGCCGCGCTCCGCCGGGCGCTCGCCCACGTACTCCTGCTCCCGCATGTCGCACCAGGCGGGAATGTCCAGCCGCGCGGCCTCGTCGTCGGACAGGACGGTCACCAGCCCGCCCACCGGCACGTCGCCGATGGACTTGGCCAGCTCGATCACCGGGATCGGGCAGCGCTTGCCCAGCGAGTCGATCACCAGCTCCGACGTCGTCCGGGAGGCCGGTTGCGACGCCTCCGGCGCACCCAGCTGCCGTCGCACCGACGCCACCACGCCCGGCAGGACCTCGAGGAAGCGCTCGACGTCCTCCTCCGCGGTGCCCGCCGGCAGCGACACCCGGACGTTGCCCTCCGAGAGCACGCCCATCGCCTGCAGCACATGGCTGGGGGCCAGCGTGCCGGACGTGCACGAGGAGCCGGAGGAGACCGAGAAGCCCGCCCGGTCCAGGGCGTGCAGCAGCGTCTCGCCGTCGACATACAGACACGAGAAGGTGACCAGATGCGGCAGCCGCCGCACCGGGTCGCCCACCACCTCCACGTCCGGTACGAGCGCCGGCACCCGCTCCCGGACGCGCTCGACCAGCGCCCGCAGCCGGGCGCCCTCGGCCGCCGCCTCCTGGCGCACCGCCCGCAGCGACGCGGCCGCCGCCACGATCGCGGGCAGGTCGGGGAAGCCCGGCGCCCGGCCCGACTCCCGCTCGTCCGCGGGGCCCTGGGGCGCGAACCGAACGCCCTTGCGCACGGCCAGCAGGCCCACGCCCGCGGGGCCGCCCCACTTGTGGGCACTGGCCGTCAGCAGCGACCAGCCCGCCTCCACCGGGCCCCACGCGAGCGACTGCGCGGCGTCCACGAGCAGCGGCACGCCCGCCGCCCGGCACTCCTCGGCCGCTTCGGCCACCGGCTGCTCGGTGCCCACCTCGTGGTTGGCGGACTGCAGGGCCGCGAGCGCGGTGTCCGGGCGCAGCGCCGCGGCGTACGCCCCGGGGGCCACGCGGCCCGCGCGGTCGACGGCGACCTCGGTGAAGCTGCCCCCGGCCGCCTCCAGGGCCGCCGCCGAGTGCAGCACGGCCGAGTGCTCGACGGCGGAGACCACGAGGTGGCGCCCGGTGCGGCGGCGCCCGGCGAGGGCGCCGGCGATGCCGTCGTGCAGGGCGCGGGTACCCGAAGGGGTGAAGACGAGCTCGTCCGGGCGGCAGCCGACGGCCTCCGCGGCGGCCTCGCGCGCGGCGTCCAGCAGCAGCCGGGCCCGGCGGCCCTCGCGGTAGAGCCGGGCGGGGTCGGCCCAGCCCTCGTCGAGGGAGGCCAGCAGCGCCTGGCGGGCGACGGGGTGCAGGGGGGCGGCGGAGGCGGCGTCGAAGTAGGGCACACCCAGAAACTAACCTGCCGCCGCGCCGCGACCGGTGCGTACCGCCCGACCTGCGAAGCAGCCGTCTGACGGTCCCCCAGACGGCCGCCGGACCCGTGGATTCCATCCCTTCGGGGAGTGACGCGGCGCGTTGGGCACCCTCCCCGCGCGGCCCCAAATAGCGTCCAGTAGGGTTTGGTCCGCATAAACATCCAAACCCCTGCCCGCAGCGGGCCGGCGACCGACCAGCGAGACGGCCGCAGCCGGCCGCACGGGCGAGACTCTCGGGAAGGCGCTACGTGAGTCCCAACGGCTCCGACCGCTCGTCGCGGCGCCCGGTGCGGCGGAAGCTGCTGCAGGCGCTGGCCGCGGGCGCTGTCCTGGCGACCGCCTCCGGTTGCACATCTAAGGACTTCCCCCGCCTCGGAATGCCCACTCCCGTCACGGAAGAGGCGCCGCGGATCCTCTCCCTGTGGCAGGGCTCCTGGGCCGCCGCCCTCGTGGTCGGTGTCCTGGTGTGGGGCCTGATCATCTGGAGCGTCATCTTCCACCGGCGCAGCCGGACGAAGGTGGAGGTACCCCAGCAGACCCGGTACAACATGCCCATCGAGGCGCTGTACACCGCGGTCCCGATCATCATCGTGTCGGTGCTCTTCTACTTCACGGCTCGTGATGAGAACAAGCTCCTGACCAACCCTGACAAGCCGCAGCACGTCATCAACGTGGTGGGCTTCCAGTGGAGCTGGGCCTTCAACTACATGGAGGACGTCGACGGCAACGCCGCGACCCCGGCGAAGCCGCTCCGTGAGAACAAGGAGCTCGACGCGATCCCGGACCGGTTCCTGACGAAGGCACCGAAGGGCGCGGAGGGTGTCTACGACATCGGCATCCCCGGCACGCGCAACGAGCAGACCAACAACCCGGGCCCCACGCTGTGGCTGCCCAAGGGCGAGACGGTTCAGTTCGTGCTCACCTCGCGGGACGTCATCCACTCCTTCTGGGTGGTGCCGTTCCTGATGAAGCAGGACGTCATCCCGGGCCACACCAACAGCTTCACGGTGACCCCGAACAAGGAAGGCACCTTCCTGGGCAAGTGCGCCGAGCTCTGCGGCCAGGACCACTCCCGGATGCTGTTCAACGTCAAGGTCGTCTCTCCTGAGCGTTACAAGCAGCACCTGAAGGAGCTGGCCGCGAAGGGCCAGACCGGCTACCAGCCGGCGGGCATCGCGCAGACGGATCACGCGAAGAACGCGGAGACCAAGAACAAGTGAGCATCCTCAACGAACCCCAGGGTGCCGCCGCCGCGACAGCCACGGCAGCACCGCCAGTCCGCCAGAAGCAGCCCGGTATCAATGCGGTCAAGTGGCTCACCACCACCGACCACAAGACCATCGGCACGATGTATCTGGTCACGTCGTTCGCGTTCTTCTGCATCGGCGGCCTGATGGCGCTGCTGATGCGCGCCGAACTCGCCCGTCCCGGCACGCAGATCATGTCGAACGAGCAGTTCAACCAGGCGTTCACGATGCACGGCACGATCATGCTGCTGATGTTCGCGACGCCGCTGTTCGCCGGTTTCGCGAACTGGATCATGCCGCTGCAGATCGGCGCGCCCGACGTGGCGTTCCCGCGGCTGAACATGTTCGCCTACTGGCTCTACCTCTTCGGCTCGATCATCGCGGTGGCCGGCTTCCTCACCCCGCAGGGTGCGGCCGACTTCGGCTGGTTCGCCTACTCCCCGCTGTCGGACGCCGTCCGCTCGCCGGGCGTCGGCGCCGACATGTGGATCATGGGTCTGGCCTTCTCCGGCTTCGGCACGATCCTCGGCTCGGTCAACTTCATCACCACGATCATCTGCATGCGCGCGCCCGGCATGACGATGTTCCGCATGCCGATCTTCACCTGGAACGTCCTGCTGACCGGTGTCCTGGTCCTGCTGGCCTTCCCGGTCCTGGCGGCCGCGCTGTTCGCCCTGGAGGCGGACCGCAAGTTCGGGGCCCACGTCTTCGACGCGGCCAACGGCGGCGCCCTGCTGTGGCAGCACCTCTTCTGGTTCTTCGGCCACCCCGAGGTGTACATCATCGCGCTGCCGTTCTTCGGCATCATCTCCGAGGTCATCCCGGTCTTCTCCCGCAAGCCGATGTTCGGCTACTGGGGCCTGATCGCGGCCACGATCTCGATCGCGGGCCTGTCGGTGACGGTGTGGGCGCACCACATGTACGTCACGGGCGGCGTGCTGCTGCCGTTCTTCTCCTTCATGACCTTCCTGATCGCGGTCCCGACCGGTGTGAAGTTCTTCAACTGGATCGGCACCATGTGGAAGGGCTCGCTGTCCTTCGAGACCCCGATGCTGTGGGCCGTCGGCTTCCTGATCACCTTCACCTTCGGTGGTCTGACCGGCGTCATCCTGGCCTCGCCCCCGATGGACTTCCACGTCTCCGACTCGTACTTCGTGGTCGCGCACTTCCACTACGTCATCTTCGGCACCGTGGTGTTCGCGATGTTCTCCGGCTTCCACTTCTGGTGGCCGAAGTTCACGGGCAAGATGCTGGACGAGAAGCTCGGCAAGATCACCTTCTGGACGCTGTTCGTGGGCTTCCACGGCACGTTCCTGGTGCAGCACTGGCTGGGTGCCGAGGGCATGCCGCGCCGTTACGCGGACTACCTCGCCGCCGACGGCTTCACCACGCTGAACACCATCTCGACCATCAGCTCCTTCCTGCTGGGCCTGTCGATCCTTCCGTTCATGTACAACGTCTGGAAGACCGCCAAGTACGGCAAGAAGGTCGAGGTCGACGACCCGTGGGGCTACGGCCGCTCGCTGGAGTGGGCGACCTCCTGCCCGCCGCCGCGGCACAACTTCCTCACGCTGCCGCGCATCCGCTCCGAATCCCCGGCGTTCGACCTGCACCACCCGGAGATCGCGGCCCTGGAGCTCGAAGAGAACCTCGCGGCTGAGAAGGCCCTCGCGGGTGGCAAGGAGGCCGGCAAGTGAAGATCCAGGGCAAGATGTTCATCTGGCTCTCCGTCTTCATCCTCGCCATGGCGTGCGTCTATGGCGTGTGGTCGAAGGAGCCGGCCGGTACGACGGCGCTCTTCCTGGCCTTCGGTCTGTGCATCATGGTCGGCTACTACCTGGCGTTCACCGCGCGCCGGGTGGACACCGGTGCCGGTGACAACAAGGAGGCGGACGTCGCCGACGACGCCGGCGAGCTGGGCTTCTTCGCCCCGCACAGCTGGCAGCCGCTCTCCCTGGCGGTCGGTGGCGCCCTGGCCTTCATGAGCATCTGCTTCGGCTGGTGGCTGATGTACTTCTCGGCCCCGATCATCATGGTCGGCCTCTTCGGCTGGGTGTTCGAGTTCTACCGAGGCGAGAACCAGAACCAGTAACGAACGGCCGCTGCCGTCCCGGGGCCCGCACACCATCCGGTGTGCGGGGCCCGGTTCCGTTTCCACCCGTTTGCAGTCACCCGGCAGGCCGTACGCCCCGATCCTTCCTACGGTGTGACCATGACCCAGTCACGTCGACACCGTCTGGCGCTCACCGGGGCGGTGCTGCTGACCGCGCTGGCGGTGGGGGTCACCGCCTGCGGCGGCTCGTCCAACCCGCTGGCCGACAAGCCCTACGACGCCAGCGGGCAGGTGGAGCTCACCAGTGCCCGCGACGGGCAGAAGGCGGATCCCAGCAAGCCCCTGGAGGTGGTCGCCAGGGGCGAGGACCGCATCACGGACGTCACGGCGACCGATGCGGCGGGCCGCTACGTCAAGGGCGAGCTCTCCGCCGACGGCACCCGCTGGCACAGCACCGGCGCCCTCTCCGCCGGCGCGCACTACACCGTGCGCGTCACCACCGAGGACGAGAACGGCTCCCAGGGCCGCCGCACGATCGGCTTCGACACCAACCCGGCCGACCGCCTCCTGCGCGTCAGTTTCGGCCCGCAGAGCGGCACCTACGGCGTGGGACAGCCCATCACCGCCGAGCTGAGCACCCCCGTCCAGGACCCGGCGGCACGCGCCGTCGTCGAGCGCACCCTGCGGGTCGAGTCCCGGCCCGCCGTGGAGGGCGCCTGGCACTGGGTGGACAACCGCACCCTGCACTACCGCCCGAAGGAGTACTGGCCCGCGCACACCACCATCGACGTGCACGCCACCCTCGACGGCATCAAGGTCGGCGGCGGCCTCTACGGAGGCCCCTCCAGGGCCGTGCAGATCACGACGGGCGACCGCATCGAGGCCGTCACCGACGCGAGCGCGCACAGCATGACCGTGTCGGTCAACGGCAAGGAGGTCCGGTCCATCCCGGTGACCACCGGCAAGCCGGGCTTCTCCACGCGCAACGGGGTCAAGGTGATCCTGGGCCGGGAATCCTTCGTACGCATGCGCGGCACCAGCATCGGCATCGCCGAGGGCAGCGCGGACTCCTACGACCTGCCGGTCCACTGGGCCACCCGGGTTACCTGGAGCGGCGAGTACGTGCACGCCGCGCCCTGGTCCGAGGGCTCCCAGGGCGCGGAGAACGTCAGCCACGGCTGCACCGGCATGAGCACCGCCAACGCCAAGTGGTTCTTCGACACCGTGCACGTCGGCGACATCGTCAAGGTCGTGGGCAGCGCCGGTGCGACCATGACGCCGTTCGACAACGGCTTCGGCGACTGGAACATGGCCTGGGACGAATGGCGCAAGGGCAGTGCCCTCGTCGGAGGGAAGACCGGGAAGGCCGAGGGCGGCGACCCCGCCGACGCCGCCCGCCTGCGCCCCGAGCTCTAGCCGCCGCCCCGTGCGCCCCTCAGGCGTCCACGGCCTTCCGGGCGCGCAGCAGGCCCGCCAGCGCGTCGGCGAAGACCGCCGGGTCCAGCGGGTGCGTCACGGCCGCGTCGGCGCGGCTCCAGGTGGCCAGCCAGGCGTCCTGCGGGCGGCCCATGAGCAGCAGCACGGGCGGGCAGCGGAACACCTCGTCCTTCAGCTGCCGGCACACCCCCATGCCGCCCGCCGGCGCCGTCTCGCCGTCCAGGACGCACACGTCCACGTGGTGCTCCTCCAGGGCCGTAAGGACGCCCGGGAGCGTCGCGCACTCCACGTACGCGACCGGCGGCACGTCCGGGGCGGGCCTGCGCCCGGCGGCCAGCCGGACCTGCTCGCGGGTGTCCGCGTTGTCGCTGTAGACCAGCACGGTGGCCGTCGGCTGCATCGTTCCTCCAGGCTTGTGTTCGGCACAGCTGTGGATCTGATGTGGAGCTGATCGATGGCCGGACTCTACTCCGCGAACACCCTTCCGGAGGAGGGTCCGTCAGGCCCGCGAGGTGCCCCGGAACGTCCGGTTCCCCCCTTTGGGGGACCCCGGCACTGGGCCGTACGAGCAGCGCACATGCTCTTGACACACCGAACGGCACCCCCCGGAGTGAGCACGAGATAAGCGACCGACATAATGTCGGTCGTGGCGACTGCAACAGCAACAGATACCGGGCACGCACACCCGTCGGTCAATCGACCGAACCTCACCAGCGTCGGAACCATCATCTGGTTGAGTTCCGAGCTGATGTTCTTCGCGGCCCTCTTCGCGATGTACTTCACCCTGCGATCGGTGAGCGGCACCGAGTTCTGGTCGGAAAAGGCGTCCGCGCTGAACCTGCCGTTCTCGGCGACGAACACCACGATCCTGGTGCTCTCCTCCCTCACCTGCCAGCTCGGCGTCTTCGCCGCCGAGCGCGGCGACGTGAAGAAGCTGCGCACCTGGTTCGTGATCACCTTCGTGATGGGTGCCATCTTCATCGGCGGCCAGGTCTTCGAGTACACCGACCTCGTGAAGAAGGACGGGCTCTCGCTCTCCTCCGACCCGTACGGCTCGGTGTTCTACCTGACGACCGGCTTCCACGGCCTGCACGTGACGGGCGGTCTGATCGCCTTCCTGCTGGTTCTGGGCAGGACGTACGCGGCCAAGAGGTTCACCCACCACCAGGCGACGGCGGCCATCGTCGTGTCCTACTACTGGCACTTCGTCGACGTGGTGTGGATCGGCCTCTTCGCCACGATCTACTTGATCAAGTAATCGGTCCCGTCCCGCACCGGACCAACAGTCCAGATCGACGCAGAAGATCCTGACACCGGGGTAATCCGTGAAAAAGCTCTCCGCACGACGACGCCATCCGCTGGCGGCGGTCGTCGTCCTACTCTTCGCGCTGGCGGTAACTGGGGGGCTGTACGCCGCGTTCGCGCCGGCGGACACGGCCAAGGCCGATGAAACCGCCCAGTCCCTCGCCATCGAGGAGGGCAAGAAGCTCTATTCCGTGGGCTGCGCAAGCTGCCACGGCACCGGCGGTCAGGGCACCACCGACGGCCCGAGCCTCGTCGGCGTGGGCGCCGCGGCCGTCGACTTCCAGGTCGCCACCGGTCGCATGCCGCTCCAGCAGCAGGGTGCCCAGGCCCCCCGCAAGAAGGCGATCTACTCGCAGGCCGAGATCGACCAGCTCGCCGCGTACATCGCCTCGCTGGGCGCCGGCCCCTCGGTCCCGACCAAGGATCAGTACAGCCCGGACGGCGCGGACATCGCCAAGGGCGGGGAGCTCTTCCGCACCAACTGCGCCCAGTGCCACAACTTCACCGGTAAGGGCGGCGCGCTCTCCAACGGCAAGTTCGCCCCCACGCTTGAGGACGTTGACCCCAAGCACATCTACGAGGCCATGCAGACCGGCCCGCAGAACATGCCTTCCTTCCCCGACACGACGATGTCGGAGAAGAACAAGAAGGACATCATCGCGTACCTCGACACGGTCAACAGCAGCAAGTCGGAGAGCCCGGGCGGCCTCGAGCTGGGCGGGCTCGGCCCCGTCAGCGAGGGTCTGTTCGCCTGGATCTTCGGACTGGGCGCGCTGATCGCAGTAGCCATCTGGGTCGCGGCCCACACCGCTAAGGCCAAGAAGTCATGAGTAGCCAAGACATTCCAGAAGAGAACCTGCCGAGCACGCAGGACGCGCACGGCGGTGCCGTGACGAAGACGGCCGGCGACCCGTTCGCCGACCCCGGCCTCCCGCCGCACGAGCCCCGGATCCAGGACATCGACGAGCGGGCCGCCCAGCGCTCCGAGCGCGTGGTCGCCTTCCTGTTCCTGCTCTCGATGCTGGCGACGGTCGGCTTCATCGCCTCCTACGTCACCCTGCCGGTCGACAAGAGCATCTACGTCTTCCCGATCGGTCACATCAGCGCGCTGAACTTCGCGCTGGGCATGACCCTCGCGGTGGCGCTGTTCTGCATCGGCGCGGGCGCGGTCCACTGGGCCCGCACCCTGATGTCGGACGTGGAGGTCGCCGACGAGCGGCACGCCATCGCCGCCGAGCCCGATGTCAAGGCCAAGGTCATGGCCGACTTCAAGCAGGGCGCGGAGGAGTCGGCCTTCGGCCGCCGCAAGCTGATCCGCAACACCATGTTCGGTGCGCTGGCCCTGGTGCCGCTCTCCGGCGTGATGCTGCTGCGCGACCTCGGACCGCTGCCGGGCACCAAGCTCCGCAAGACCGCCTGGTCCGAGGGCAAGATGCTGATCAACCAGAACACGCTGCAGCCGCTGCGTCCCGAGGACATCCAGGTCGGATCCCTCACCTTCGCCATGCCCGAGGGCATGAAGGAGGAGGACCACGACTTCCAGCAGGAGATCGCCAAGGCCGCCCTGATGATCGTCCGGCTCCGCCCGGAGAACATCAAGGACAAGCGCGAGCTCGACTGGTCCGCCGACGGCATCGTCGCGTTCTCCAAGATCTGCACCCACGTCGGCTGCCCGATCAGCCTCTACGAGCAGCAGACGCACCACGTGCTGTGCCCCTGCCACCAGTCCACCTTCGACCTCTCCGACGGCGGACGCGTGATCTTCGGCCCGGCCGGCCACGCTCTTCCGCAGCTGCGGATCAAGGTCAACGACAAGGGCTACCTTGAGGCCATGGGCGACTTCGCCGAGCCCGTCGGTCCTGCCTACTGGGAGCGCGGATGAGCACTACGACCACCAACCAGTCCGGCGCGGGTGCGCCGGGCCGCCGCAAGGCGCCCGCGGGTGAGCGGGTAGCCGACTGGGCGGACGGCCGGCTCGGGATCTACTCCCTGGCCAAGGCCAACATGCGGAAGATCTTCCCGGACCACTGGTCCTTCATGCTGGGCGAGGTCTGCCTCTACAGCTTCGTGATCATCATCCTCACGGGTGTGTATCTGACGCTGTTCTTCCACCCGAGCATGAACGAGGTCGTCTACCACGGCTCGTACGTGCCCATGCAGGGCATGCACATGTCCGAGGCGTTCAAGTCGACCCTCGACATCAGCTTCGACGTCCGTGGCGGTCTGCTCATCCGGCAGATCCACCACTGGGCCGCGCTGATCTTCCTCGCGGGCATGTTCGTGCACATGATGCGCGTCTTCTTCACGGGCGCCTTCCGCAAGCCGCGCGAGGTCAACTGGCTGTTCGGCTTCCTGCTGTTCGTCCTCGGCATGTTCACCGGCTTCACCGGTTACTCGCTGCCGGACGACCTGCTCTCCGGCACCGGTGTCCGCTTCATGGAGGGCGCGATCCTGTCCGTGCCGATCGTCGGCACGTACATCTCGATGTTCCTCTTCGGCGGCGAGTTCCCCGGCTCGGACTTCGTGCCGCGGTTCTTCTCCATCCACGTCCTGCTGCTGCCGGGCATCATGCTCGGTCTGCTGGTGGCCCACCTGATCCTGGTGATCTACCACAAGCACACGCAGTTCCCCGGCCCGGGCCGGACCAACAAGAACGTCGTCGGCCTCCCGCTGATGCCGGTCTACATGGCCAAGGCCGGTGGCTTCTTCTTCCTGGTCTTCGGTGTCATCGCGGCCATCGCGGCGATCGCCTCGATCAACCCGATCTGGGCCATCGGCCCGTACCGCCCGGACCAGGTGTCCACCGGCGCCCAGCCCGACTGGTACATGGGCTTCGCCGAGGGTCTGATCCGCGTTATGCCGGGCTGGGAGATCAACCTGTGGGGCCACACGCTCGTCCTGGGCGTGTTCATCCCGCTGGTCATCTTCCCGCTGGTGCTCGGTGCGATCGCGGTCTGGCCGTTCATCGAGTCCTGGGTCACCGGTGACAAGCGCGAGCACCACCTGCTGGACCGCCCGCGCAACGCCCCGACGCGCACCGCGTTCGGTGCCGCCTGGATCGCCGCGTACTTCGTGATGCTGGTCGGTGGTGGAAACGACCTGTGGGCCACCCACTTCCACCTGTCGATCAACGCCATCACCTGGTTCGTCCGCATCGGCTTCTTCGTGATCCCGGTCCTGGTGTTCATCGCCACCCGCCGGATCTGCATGGGCCTGCAGCGCCGCGACAAGGACAAGGTGCTGCACGGACGCGAGTCCGGCATCATCAAGCGCCTGCCGCACGGTGAGTTCGTCGAGGTCCACGAGCCCCTCACGCAGGAGCAGATGCACACCCTCACGGCGCACGAGCAGCCGCAGCCGCTCGAGCTGGAGCCGGAGTACGACGAGAACGGCGTGGCCCGCAAGGCCGGCGCCGGTCAGCGCCTCCGGGTGAAGCTCTCCAAGGGCTTCTACGGCGAGGGGACCCAGATCCCCAAGCCCACCGTGGAGGAGTACGAGGAGATCACGAGCGGCCACGGCCACCACTGATCCCCGGATCACCGCCCGGTCCACACTGATCGCTGATTGCCGATCGCCACAGTGAGAGCCCCGTCCAGGCCCTGGACGGGGCTCTTCGCTGTCTGCGGGGGTGGATAGGCTGGGCGGGCAGACCCCGGGACGAACCCGGCTCTCCGGACCGACCACCAGGAGCGTGGACCATGAACGTTGTGACCCCGGCAGGCGGCGACAGCGCGGTGGCCCCCTCCTGGCCGGGTCTCCTGGACGCCCTGCTCGCCGGCCGCGACCTGACCGCCGGCGACACCGCCTGGGCCATGGACCGGATCATGCGCGGCGAGGCCACCGGCGCGCAGATCGCGGGCTTCCTGGTCGCCCTGCGCGCCAAGGGCGAGACGGTCGCCGAGATCTCCGGCCTGGTGCACACGATGTACGCGCACGCGCGGCTGATCGAGGTGCCCGGCCCCAGCGTGGACATCGTCGGCACCGGCGGCGACGGTGCCAAGACCGTCAACATCTCCACCATGTCCTCGATCGTCGTCGCCGGCACCGGCACGAAGGTCGTCAAGCACGGCAACCGCGCGGCGTCCTCGGCCAGCGGCGCCTCGGACGTCCTGGAGAAGCTGGGCGTCAACCTCGACCTCAGCCCGAAGCGGGTGGCGGAGGTCGCCGAGGAGGCCGGTATCACCCTGTGCTTCGCGGTGACCTTCCACCCGGCCCTGCGGCACGTGGCCGCGGCGCGGCGCGAGCTCGGCATCCGCACCGTCTTCAACGTGCTGGGCCCGCTGACCAACCCCGCGAAGGTACGGGCCCAGGCCACCGGCGTCGCGGACGCCCGGATGGCGCCGATCCTCGCCGGGGTGCTCGCCGAGCGCGGCTCCTCGGCGCTGGTCTTCCGCGGCGACGACGGCCTCGACGAGCTGACGACGACCGCGACGTCGCGGGTGTGGGTGGTCTCCGGCGGGCAGGTCCGCGAGGAGGCCTTCGACCCGCGGGACGTGGGCATCGACCTGGTGCCGGTGGAGGCGCTGCGGGGCGCCGACGCGTCGTACAACGCGGACGTGGCGCGGCGGGTGCTGGCGGGCGAGACCGGTCCCGTACGGGACGCGGTGCTGCTCAACTCGGCGGCGGCGCTGGTGGCGCAGGCGCCGACCGAGGCGCCGCTGGCGGAGCAGATCCGGGCGGGGATCGCGCGCGCCGCCGAGTCGATCGACTCCGGGGCGGCGCGGCGGGCCCTGGAGCGGTGGGTCGTCGCGAGCAACGCGTAGGGCCGTGAAGCAGGGCGTGAAGCAGGGCGTGAAGCAGGGCCGTGAAGGGGCGTCCGTGATGCGGACGCCCCTTCACGGCCGGCGATCACGTGTGCCATACTCTCGGCCAAGGTCACGAGTGACAGCGACACGGCCCCGGCCCGCTGTCCGGCAACCCTCCTTCCGTGGCGGGGTGCCCCGGGTGATGACCAGGTCGCAGGCAGCGAGGTCTGCGACAAGCGCGGATCCCTCGCCAGGGATCCTGGTTGTCGAGGGAGTTCCTTCCGTGGTTCAGCGAATGCGTTAGGGCTCGAAGAGCCCCTTTTCCGCGCACCCTTCTTTCTCCTCCCGCGCCGTCGCGCGGTGGAATTCGCCTGCCTTTTTACGGGAGTTCGCCATGTCTGTCTCCACCCTTGCCTCCGAGCAGTCCGTTTGCACCCCTCTGCCCGTTCTCGGGCGGGATGTCCGGGTCCCGCTGGTGACCGGGGGAGAGGTGACCTACGCGGCCCTGGACTACGCGGCCAGCGCGCCCGCCCTGCAGCGGGTGTGGGACGACGTGGCGGCCTACGCGCCCTACTACGGCAGCGTGCACCGCGGCGCGGGGTACCTCTCGCAGGTGTCCACGGAGCTGTTCGAGAACAGCCGGGCGGACGTCGCCGCGTTCCTCGGCTGCCGGGAGGGGGACCAGGTGCTCTTCACCCGCTCGACCACCGACTCGCTCAACCTGCTCGCGGCCGTCCTCCCCACCGGGACGCGGGTGTTCGTCTTCGAGACCGAGCACCACGCGGCGCTCCTGCCCTGGCAGCGGCGCGCGGACGTCGAGGTGACCTACCTCGACGCGCCCCGCACGCCCGGGCAGGCGGTCGAGACGCTCGAGCGGGCGCTCGCGGCCCGCGAGCCCTACGGACCGGCGCTGGTGTGCGTGACCGGTGCGTCCAACGTGACCGGTGAGCTGTGGCCCGTACGGGAGCTGGCCGCCGCCGCGCACGCCCACGGCGCGCGGATCGTGGTCGACGCGGCCCAGCTCGTCCCGCACCAGCGGGTCGACCTCGCGGAGCTGGACGCCGACTGGGTCGCCTTCTCCGGCCACAAGCTCTACGCGCCCTTCGGGGCGGGCGTGCTCGCCGGGCGCGCGGACTGGCTCCGCGACGCCGAGCCCTACCTCGCGGGCGGGGGCGCGAGCCGGCGCGTCGCACGGGGCGCCTCCGGCGAGGTGGAGGTCGACTGGCACGAGGGGGTCGCCCGGCACGAGGCCGGTTCGCCCAACGTCATCGGGGCCTACGCCATCGCCTCCGCGTGCAAGGCGCTCACCGAGGCCGGCTTCGACCGGCTCGCCGAGCGGGAGCGGCAGCTGATCACCGCGGTGCGGGAGGGGCTGGCGGCGGTGCCCGGCGTGCGCGTGCTGTCGCTCTTCGGGCCCGGCGCCCCGAGCGTGGGCGTCCTGTCCTTCACCGTCGACGGCTGGAACAGCTCGCACTTCGCGGCGGCGCTCTCCGCGGAGTACGGGATCGGCGTCCGCGACGGCCTCTTCTGTGCGCACCCGCTGGTGCGGACGCTGGTGGGCGCGGACTCCTCCGCCGAGGGGGAGTGCGGCTCGCCCGACGAGGGCGCGCCGCTGAACGCGATCCGCGTCAGCTTCGGCGCGGGCACGCCGGACGAGCACGTGGAGCGTTTCGTGGCGGCGGTGAGCGAACTCGTCCACCACGGGGCGAAGTGGTCCTACCGGACCGAGGGCGGACGCTGCGTCCCCGCCTGACGGCGCGTCGGCCGAGCACGGGGTCCGCCGCAGGCGGAAAAGATCCCGCCGCGACGGCGGTCGCCCCCCACCGGAGGTGATCGGCGGTGCCGTTCCGGGCGCGATCCGTGGATCCGGCGGCCCGCCGTCAGGCGGCTACGCATCCAGGCCGATGGCGAACGCCGCTTCCAGGTCGTGCTGGGAGTACGTGCGGAACGCGATGTGCGTCTCCGTCGAGGCGACGCCCGGGACCTTGCTGATCCTGCCCGGGATGACGTCCGCGAGGTCGTCGTGCCGGGCCACCCGCACCATGGCGATCAGATCGTGCGCACCCGTCACCGAGTACACCTCGCTCACGCCCTCGATCGCGGCGATCTGCTCGGCGATCTCGGGGATCCGGTCGACGTCGGTCTTGATCAGCACGATCGAAGTGATCACTGCGGGCTCCTATCGGGGGTCGGGGGGCAGCCCCGTCCTCACTCTAGTCGTACGGCCGTACCTCGCCCACGCGTACAGGAAGCCCAGGGCGAAGCCCACGACGTGGGCGAGGTAGGCGACGCCGGGCCGGTCGCCGGCCGCGCGGGCGGCGACCCACTGCAGGGCGAACCAGAAGAGGAGCACGGCCCAGGCGGGGAACCGCAGCGGCAGGAAGAAGAGGAACGGGAAGAGACTGGTGACGCGGGCCCGGGGAAAGAGGTAGAGGAAGGCTCCGAGGACTCCGGAGATCGCCCCGGAGGCGCCGACGAGCGTGCGGTCGGAGGCGGCGTGCGCGGCGGCGTAACCGAGCAGCGCGAGCACTCCGGCGGCGAGGTAGAAGAGGGCGAAGGGCCCGCGTCCCATCCGGTTTTCGGCCATGGCGCCGAAGACGTAGAGGAAGAGCATGTTCCCGAGCAGATGCAGCCAGTTGCCGTGCACGAAGAGCGCGGTGAGCGGGGTGATGAGCTCCGCCGGCGGCCCGTGCCAGAGCTTCTCGGGCACCACGCCCCACCGCTCGAAGTAGGCGGCCTGCGCGGCGAGGAGGTTGCTGCCGCTGCCGTGGCCGCCGGCGAGGGGAGAGGTGAGGCCCGCCGCGGGGCCCAGGAGGAACACCGCGCAGCAGGCGCCGATGAGGGCGTAGGTGACCAGGGGTACCGGCGGGCGGTGCCCGTCGTGGCTCCCGTACGCCGCCGTCCCGGCTGCCTTTCCGGCCTTTCCCAACATGAGCAGATCATGACGTACCGGCAGCAAAGCGCACAGAGTGCCTCGCCGGGCCGGTGAAGCGGGCCCGCACTCCGCGCCGCATGACCATCAGGCCGTAGGGTTACGGGAAGCACACCCGCAGTTCGATGGACTTCGATGGACTTGACGAGGACGGACGACACGATGGGCGTTCCCCAGCCGACAGCCGGGACCCGGTGGCGCTGCGCTCTGTGCGGCAATCTCACCCGGTTCGATGTGACGCGTACGACCAAAGCCGTGGATTTCGTTCATCTCGACCTGTCCGGCGAGCCGCGCGTGGAGGAACGCGAGGTGGTCAGTGAGACGATCGAGTCCGTGCGTTGCCGCTGGTGCAACGCGGTCGACCAGGTCGAGCTGGTGGACCGGCCGGGCGCGAAGGCCTGAAGAACGGGAGCGGTGAGCGGTGGTGGAGCACACGGGTGGCGCGGAGGCGGCCGGTGGGCCTGGTGACACCGGTGGGACCGACGGCGCTGCCGAGGTGCTCGACCGTCCGTTGCCGGAAGGCGTGCGACGCCGGGTCATCGGTCTGGTGGCGGAGGCGTTCGGCGGTCTGACCGTGGCCGAACTCCCGGCGGCGCTGCGGCAGTACGCGCGGTTCACGCCGGGCCGGCGGGCGAAGTTCGCGGGCAATGCGATGGCCGCGGCGGTGGAGAACGACGCGGCGTTCCGCCAGCGCATCTCGGCCCGGCTGCGCGAGACCGGCTCGGAGCTCGCCGAGGCGCTGGACGCGGGTTCGCCGCCCGCGGCCGCCGATCCGGAGGACGTGGCCGCCATGGCCTACGTGCTGCGGCCCACGGGCTGGGTCAAGCTCGTGACGGCGGCCGGCGAGGAGGCGCAGCGGGCGACCGCGGAGCGCGCGGGCGAGGAGGCCCAGCGCGAACTGCGGCGGCTGCGCGAGGAGCTGGCGGAGGCCCGGGCCGCGGCGCGGGCCGAGGCCGACCGGGTCCGCGCCGAGCTGGAGGCGGCCCGCAGGGAAACCGACTCGCTGCAGCGCAAGCTGCGCAGCGCGGTCGCCGACGTGCGGCGCGGCGAGGCCGCCCTGCGCAAGGCGGAGTCCGAGCTGGAGTCCGTGCGCGCGGCCGGTGCGGCCGAGAAGGCCGCCGCGCTGGGGGAGACCCGCCGGCTCAAGGCGCGGCTGTCGGAGGCCGAGGCCTCCCTGGAGGCGAGCCGCCGGGCGGTGCGCGAGGGCCGCAGCGTGGAGGACATGCGCCTGCGTCTGCTGCTGGACACCGTCCTTGACGCGGCGCAGGGGCTGCGCCGCGAGCTGGCGCTGCCGCCCGCCTCCGTGCACCCGGCCGACACGGTGGACGCCGTGGAGCCCGGCCGGATGACCCCGAAGGACATCGCCACGCGCGCGCTGTCCGAGACCGACCCGGCGCTGCTCGACCAGCTGCTGGCGCTGCCTCAGGCGCACCTCGTGGTCGACGGCTACAACGTCACCAAGACCGGCTATCCGACGATGCCGCTGGACAAGCAGCGGCTGCGCCTGCTGGGCGGTCTCGCGATGCTGGCCGCGCAGACGGGCGCCGAGGTCACGTGCGTCTTCGACGGGGCCGAACTGGCCGCGCCCGTGCTGCTCGCGCCGCCGCGCGGGGTGCGGGTGCTCTTCAGCAAGCCCGGGGTGACCGCGGACGAGCTCATCCGCCAGCTGGTGCGGGCCGAGCCGCCGGGCCGTCCGGTGGTGGTGGTCTCCACCGACCGGGAGGTCGCCGACGGCGTCGCGAAGGCGGGCGCGCGGCCGGTGGCATCGGCCTTGCTGCTCAAGCGACTTGCCCGTACCTGACCGTCAAGCCGCCGTCACCGGCTGTGTCACGTTGGTAAAGCTTCTGTTGAGGCGAGAGATTTTTCTGATGAGGATTTGAACGGATCAGTCAGGGGTCATTAAGGTCGGGCCTCGAACCTTCGCCCGGTCGATCATCCATTCGGGGTGACGGTGAAGGTCCCGCCCGAACCGTGCCCTCCGGCGTGCGGTGGCGGCCGAGGAAGAAGGAGCTCGTCTCCGTGGCGTCCCACCGTCGACCCAAGCAGCCGGGCCGCGCCCGGGTGACCGTGCTGACCGCGACCGCGGCCGCGGCCGTCGCCCTCACCTCGCAGGCCGCGCACGCCGATCCGAAGGCCTCCAAGGCGGAGGTCAAGGAGAAGGTCGACAAGTACTACGACGAGGCCGAGCAGGCCACGGAGAAGTACAACGGGGCCAAGGAGAAGCAGGACAAGCTCGACAAGCAGGTCACCGATCTCCAGGACAAGGTCGCCCGCGGCCAGGAGGAGATCAACAAGCTGCGCAACAGCCTCGGTTCGCTGGCCACCGCGCAGTACCGCAGCGGCGCCGTCGACCCCTCGCTGCAGCTCCTGCTCTCCTCCGACCCCGAGAGCTACCTGGACAAGGCATCCACCCTCAACCAGGTGAGCGCCAAGCAGGCCGACACCCTCAAGCAGATCTCCGAGAAGCAGCGCGCGCTCAAGCAGCAGCGCCAGGAGGCGACCGGCAAGCTCAAGGACCTCGCGGAGACCCGCAAGGTGCTCGGCGAGCAGAAGGAAGCCGTCCAGGAGAAGCTCGCCGCCGCCAAGGAGCAGCTCAACACCCTCACCGCCGCCGAGCGCGCCGAGGTCCTCGGCGAGAAGGAGAAGGCCGACGGCGGCAAGGGCGGCGAGGAGCGCGCCGGCCGCGGCGGCGGCAGCAGCCGCCCCGACCTCGGCAAGGACGTGCCCACCTCCGGCCGCGCCGCCGCCGCGCTCGCCGCCGCCCAGGGCAAGATCGGCGCCCCCTACGTCTGGGGCGCGACCGGCCCGGGCTCCTTCGACTGCTCGGGGCTGACCGGCTGGGCCTACGCCCAGGCCGGCGTCACCCTGCCGCGCATCTCGCAGGACCAGGCCAACGCCGGCACCCGCATCTACGACCAGAGCCAGCTCAAGCCCGGTGACCTGGTGCTCTTCTACGGCGACCTGCACCACATCGGCCTCTACGCGGGCAACGGCCAGACCCTGCACGCCCCCAAGCCGGGTGCCAACGTGCGCTACGAGTCGATGGGCAACATGCCCTTCCAGTTCGGCGTCCGCATAGGCTGACGACTGGGCCGAATGGCTGACCCGCCGCCCGTTCGGGCGAATCGCCGTGGCTCAAGCTGACTCCACGCCCCGCCGGTGACCTGCGTCTCCGGCGGGGCGTCCGCATTCCCGTCCCATTCCCACCCCGCGAGGTCTTTGAACGCGGGGTGAGCACGCCGCTACTGTCTGGCGCTGCGGCACCGGTACGCCGGGGACCGCGCCCCACAGCGCAGCAAGGAAGGGAGTGCGGCAGGCCGTGGCGTCCCATCGCCGTTCTTCGCAGTCCGGTCTCACCCAGACCGTCCGGGTCACCGTCCTGTCCGCCGCCGTGGCCACGGCCGCGGCCGCGATGGCACCCCCGGCCGGAGCACGGCCCGCCGACACCGCCCGCGACGACCGGTCCCGCGGGACCGTGAAGACGCAGGTGGACCGGCTCTACGAGCAGGCCGAGCAGGCCACCGAGAAGTTCAACGAGGCCGGCGAGCACGCCGGCGAGCTGCGCAGGAAGGTCGCCGAGGCCACCGACCGCGTGGCCCGCGGCCAGGAGCGCGTCAACCGCATGCGCACCGCCCTCGGCATGATCGCCGCCGCCCAGTACCGCAGCGGCGCCGTCGACCCCGCCCTCCAGCTGCTCCTGTCCTCCGACCCCGACGGCTACCTGGACCGCGCCGCCACCCTCGACCGCGTCTCCGACCGGCAGGGCGAGCAGCTCAAGGCGCTCACCGAGGCCCAGCGGGCGCTGCGCCAGGAGCGCAGCGAGGCGGCGCGGATGCTCGGCGAGCTGGAGCGCACCCGCAAGGCCGTCGAGGCGCACAAGCGCGAGGTCGAGGGGAAGCTCGCCACCGCGCGCCGCCTGCTCAACGCCCTGCCGACGGCCGACCGCGAGGCCTACGCCCGGGCCTCGCGCTCCGGCGGCACCCGGCAGCTGGAGCGCCCGGACGGCGACGGCCCCGGGGACGGCGCCCTCAGCGGCCTGCAGGACCTCGCCGGCTCCTCCCGCGGCGCCGCGGCCGCCATGGCCGTCCGCTCCGCCGTCGGCTCGCCCTACGCCTGGGGCGCGAACGGCCCCGGCGCCTTCGACTGCTCCGGGCTCATGCAGTGGGCGTACGGGCGCGCCGGCGTCGGCCTGCCGCGCACCTCCCAGGCGCAGCGCAACGCCGGGCGGCACGTCCCGCTGTCCGAGGCGCGCCCCGGGGACCTCGTCATCTACCGCGACGACGCCAGCCACGTCGGCATGTACGTGGGGGGCGGCCAGGTCGTCCACGCCCCCTACCCCGGCGCCCGGGTGCGCTACGACCCGGCCAACATGATGCCGATTTCGTCCGTGACCCGGCCGTGAGCACGTCCTGAACGCGCCCCGGGGGGCGCGCGGCTCGTACGATGCGGGACGTGACGGGCCGGTGGTGGAGGAGCGGACGCGGGGGCACACGAGCGGGCGGCCGTGGGCCGGCCCGCCGGGCGGCGTGCTGCCTGGCGGCCCTGCTGATGGCCCTCCAGGCCGGGCTGACCGGCTGCTCCGGAGGGCTCTCCGGGGGCCCTGACGCCCGCGAGCAGGCCCTGCAGGGGCTCCTGGACCGGTGGGCCGCCGCGGTCCGCGACCGCGACGAGAGCGCCTTCCTGGCGGCCGTCGACCCGGCCGCCGGGGAGTACCGGGAAGAGCAGCGCCGCCTCTTCGCCAACCTCGCGGACGTCCCGTTCGCCTCCTGGGAGTACCGCCTGGTGCGCACCGGCGGCTTCACCCCGGCGCCCGGGCCCGGCCGCCGGGTCGCCGCCGAGGCCGAGCTGCGCTACCGGCTGGACGGCTACGACAGCGCCCCCGTCACCGCCCGCAGCCGGCTGACCCTCGTCGAGCGCGACGGGCGGTGGTACGTGGCCGCCGGCTCCCGGCGCGGCGGGCACCAGCTGTGGGAACAGGGCCCCGTGAGTGTCGTCCGCGGGCAGCGCAGCCTCGTCCTCGGCGTCGGCCAGGACCACGAGCGGCTGCGCGCCCTCGCCGGCCTCGCCGACAAGGCCGTCCCGGCCGTGGGGGCGGCCTGGCGGGCCGGGGCGCGCGAGTGGCCCGGCCGGGTCGTGGTCGAGATGCCCGCCTCGCTGTCGCGGATGGCCGCGCTCCTGGACTCGCCCGTCTCCAACTACCGGGGCATCGCCGCGGTGACCACCGGCGAGGCGGGCGGCCCAGGCGCCGCCGCGCCCGCGGACCGCATCATCGTCAACCCCGAGGCGTACGGGGTGCTCGGCGAGTTCGGGCGGCGCATCGTGCTCACCCACGAGACCGCCCACGTCGCCACCCGGGCCCGGACGACCAAGGCGACGCCGCTGTGGCTGTCCGAGGGCTTCGCCGACTGGGCCGCGTACCGCGGCTCCGGCCGCGCCGTCCGCCAGGCCGCGCCCGAGCTCGCCCGCGCGGCCGCCGCCGGCAAGCTCCCCGACCGGCTGCCCGGCGACCCCGAGTTCGGCTTCACGGGCGAGGCGGGGCGGCTCGCCCGCGCGTACGAGGAGGGGTGGCTGGCCTGCCGGCTGATCGCCGACCGCTGGAGCGAGGAGAAACTCGTCGCGTTCTACCGCGCGGTGGGCTCCCCGGGCCGCCGTCACGAGGCCGTGCCGGCGGCCCTCCAAAGCGTTCTGGGCATCTCCTTGCAGGAGTTCACCGAGCAGTGGCGCACGTACGTCGCAGAGCAGCTGCGCTCAGGGTGACCCGGGTCCGGCACGCGGCCACTCCGTGGGGCGAGGAGGGTTCGGCACCACCGGTCACCGGCGCAGGGGCCGATCGCCGTTGCGGCGGGATCTTCTTGCCTGCGGCAGGACGCCCGGTGGCGCCCCGCGGAGCGGTACCCGCGGGCTAGCCGGCCAGCAAGGCCGGTTCCTTCTCCGCAGGGGGGTCGTCCGGGGTGTCAGGCGCCCCCGGCAGGGACACCGTTTCGCGCCACAGGCGGGCGCACGAGATCAGCGTCGCCGCCACCAGCAACCCGTTCCGCAGGGTCAGCGTCGCCACGCCCAGCTTGTCGCTGGCGACGACGTGGGAGAACCAGATCGGGAACTCCAGCTGGGTCAGCGGCGCCGCCAGCAGGACCAGGACGATCGGCAGGCGCTGCCGCGTCGTGCCCATCGTCAGGCACACCGCGGCCAGGCCGAGCAGCCAGACCACGTACTGGGGGCTGATGACCCGGCTGGTCGTGGTGAACAGCAGCACCGACGCGAAGGCCGCCTCGTAGGGGGTGCAGGCCGTGAACCGGCGCGCCCGCAGCCGCCACAGCAGCAGCCAGGCGAACGCCAGCACGCTCAGGACCAGCGCGAGCCGGCTCACCGTGTGCACGTACGGGCCGAGGAACTCCACCGAGCCGTAGTGCAGTCGTGCGTGCCCGTGCCAGCCGACGTGCCGCCCGAGGTGGAAGACCAGCGAGCCCAGGGACTCCACCTCCGTGCCCCGCTCACGCTGGAAGGTCAGGAAGGCCAGCGCCCCCGGCATGGTCGCCGCGAACATCAGCCCCAGCACGGCGGCCGTCATCGCCGCCGCGCCCCACGCCTCCCGCGTCCGCGGCCCCCGCGGCGTGCCGACCAGCAGCAGCACCGGCCACACCTTCAGCAGCGCCCCGAAGGCCGTGAGCGCCCCCGAGAGCCGGGCCCGGCGCCCGGCCGCGAACAGGGCGGCGACCGCGACCGCCGTCACCATCACGTCGTAGCGGGCGTAGACGATCGGGCCGAGCAGCGGGACGCCGGCCACCCACACCCACACCCCGGCGGCGGTGCGCCGCCCGCCGCGCGCCGCGTACAGCAGCAGCGCGAAGACGGCCGCGTCCGCGAGGAGGCACACCACGAAGAAGGCGGGGGCGTAGTCGAGGAAGGGCAGCAGGCCGGGGGCGAGCACCGCGAAGGCCGCGGCGGGCGGGTACTGCCAGGTGACGTCGTCGTAGGGGAAGGTGCCGGTGCGCAGCACCCCGTACCAGCCCTGGTAGATCACCTCGATGTCGACCGAGACGTCCGACCCCGGCATCACCCACACCCGCAGCACGCACATCAGCAGCACGGCCCGGGTGACGGCCCACGCCGCGACCGAGAGCCGCAATCCCCTGCCCGCCATATCCACCTCGCCCTTCACGGTCACTACACGCTGTACGCGCGCCGCTACTGCAAGGCATGATGCCGCCCCGGCGGGTCCATACGCCGTGACGTGGCGGGACGGGCCCCCGACTGCCCCCGATCGCACCCGGTACTGTCGGACGGCGATGGACAAGACTCTCGTCGTCACCAACGACTTCCCGCCCCGTCCCGGCGGCATCCAGGCGTTCCTGCACAACATGGCGCTGCGCCTGGACCCGTCGGGCATCGTTGTCTACGCCTCGACCTGGAAGCGCGGCCAGGAGGGCGCGGAGGCCACCGCCCGCTTCGACGCCGAGCAGCCGTTCACGGTCGTCCGCGACCGCACCACCATGCTGCTGCCGACGCCCCGGGTGACCCGGCGCGCCACCGGCCTGCTGCGCGAACACGGCTGCACCTCGGTGTGGTTCGGGGCCGCGGCCCCGCTCGGGCTCATGGCCCCGGCGCTGCGCCGGGCGGGCGCCCGCAGGCTGGTGGGCACCACGCACGGGCACGAGGCCGGCTGGGCGCAGCTGCCCGCGTCCCGGCAGCTGCTGCGGCGGATCGGCGAGGGCACGGACACCCTCACGTACCTGGGGGAGTACACCCGCTCGCGGATCGCCTCCGCGCTGACGGACGAGGCGGCGGCCCGGATGGTGCAACTGCCGCCGGGCGTGGACGAGAAGACCTTCCACCCCGGCTCCGGCGGCGACGAGGTCCGCGCCCGGCTCGGCCTCGCGGACCGCCCGGTGGTCGTGTGCGTCTCGCGCCTGGTGCCGCGCAAGGGCCAGGACACCCTGATCCTGGCCATGCCGCGGATCCTGGCGGCCGTTGCGGACGCGGTGCTGCTGATCGTCGGCGGCGGCCCGTACGAGGACGATCTGCGGCGGCTGGCCGAGGAGACGGGCGTCGCCCACGCCGTGCGCTTCACGGGCGCCGTGCCGTGGGAGGAGCTGCCCGCGCACTACGGTGCGGGTGACGTCTTCGCCATGCCCTGCCGCACGCGCCGCGGCGGCCTCGACGTCGAAGGCCTCGGCATCGTCTACCTGGAGGCCTCGGCGACGGGCCTGCCGGTGGTGGCCGGCGATTCGGGCGGGGCGCCGGACGCGGTCCTGGAGGGCGAGACGGGGTACGTGGTGAAGGGCGGTTCGCCGGCCCAGGCCGCGGACCGGATCGTGACCCTGCTCAAGGATCCGGAGCTGCGCGCGCGCATGGGCGCGCGGGGCCGGCAGTGGGTGGAGGAGAAGTGGCGCTGGGACCTGCTGGCCGAGCGCCTCAAAGAATTGCTGTAGATCTCCCCTCGGCATGCGGGACGGGGCAGGAGACGACGTGCCGCTATGCGCGGTAGATGGCCTCGATCTCGTCGGCGAAGTCCTTCGCCACGACGTTCCGCTTGAGCTTCAGCGACGGCGTCACATGCCCCGAGGCCTCGGTGAACTGCGCGGGCAGGATGCGGAACTTGCGCACCGACTCCGCCTTCGACACCGCCGCGTTGCCGTCGTCGACGGCCTTCTGCACGTCCGCCAGCAGCTGGGGGTCCTCGGCCAGTTCGGCCGGCGTCATCCCGGCGGGCTTGCCGTGGTCGGCGAGCCAGCGCGGCAGGAAGTCCTCGTCGAGGGTGACGAGCGCGCCGACGAACGGGCGGGCGTCGCCGACGACCATGCACTCGGCGATCAGCGCGTGGGCCCGGATGCGGTCCTCGATCACGGCCGGGGCGACGTTCTTGCCGCCCGCGGTGACGATGATCTCCTTCTTGCGGCCGGTGATCGTGAGGTAGCCGTCCTCGTCGAGGGTGCCGAGGTCGCCGGTGTGGAACCAGGCGTCGGACATCGCCTCCTCGGTGGCCGCCTCGTTGTTCCAGTAGCCCTGGAAGAGGTGCTCGCCGTGCAGCAGGACCTCGCCGTCGTCGGCGATGCGCACGACCGAGCCGGGCAGCGGCTGCCCGACCGTGCCGATCTTCGGCCGGTCCCAGGGGTTGAAGGCGGTCGCGGCGCAGGACTCGGTCAGGCCGTAGCCCTCCAGGACCGTGAAGCCGATGCCGCGGTAGAAGTGGCCCAGGCGCTCGCCCAGCGGCCCGCCGCCGGAGATGGCGTGGGTGGCCCGGCCGCCCAGGACGGCCCGCAGCTTGCCGTAGACGAGCTTGTCGAAGACGGCGTGCTTGATGCGCAGGCCCAGGCCCGGCCCGGACGGGGCGTCCAGGGCGCGGCTGTAGGCGATGGCGGTGTCCGCGGCCTTGTCGAAGATCTTGCCCTTGCCGTCGGCCTGGGCCTTGGCGCGGGCACCGTTGTAGACCTTCTCGAAGACGCGCGGAACGCCGAGGATCAGGGTCGGGCGGAAGGAGGCGAGCTCGTCCGTCAGGTTGCGGATGTCGGGCACGCAGCCCAGGCGGATCGGCGCGAGCATCGCGGAGATCTCCACCAGGCGCCCGAAGACGTGGGCGGTGGGGAGGAAGAGCAGGACGGAGGAGTCGCCCGTGTTGAACAGCGGCTTGAGCCGCTCCACGGCGTTGCCGCACTCCGCGAAGAACGCGCGGTGGGTGAGCACGCAGCCCTTGGGGCGGCCCGTGGTGCCGGAGGTGTAGACGATGGTCGCGGGCGAGTCGGCGTTCGCCAGGGCGCTGCGCTCGTCGACCTTCTCGTCCGTGACGCCGGCGCCGGCCTCGCGCAGCTTCGCCACGCCGCCGGCCTCGATCTGCCAGACGTGGGCGAGCTCGGGCAGCCGGTCCTTCACGGACTCGACGGCCGCCTCGTGGTCGGCGGTCTCGACGACGCAGCCGACCGCGCCGGAGTCGCTGAGGATCCACTGGATCTGCTCGGCCGAGCTGGTCTCGTACACCGGCACCGTCACGCCGCCGGCGCTCCAGATCGCGAAGTCCAGCAGCGTCCACTCGTAGCGGGTGCGGGACATCAGCCCGACCCGGTCGCCCGGGCGCACACCGGAGGCGATCAGGCCCTTGGCGGCCGCCCGGACCTCGGCGAGGAACTGGGCCGCGGTGACGTCCTCCCACCGGCTGCCGGCCTTGCGGCCTATGACGGCGACGTCGGGGCGCTGCGCGGCGTTGCGGCGGATCAGATCCGTCAGGTTTCCGTCCGCAGGGACCTCATAGAGGGCCGGAAGGCTGAACTCGCGCAACTGCTGCTCCTCGTCGGGCGCCGGCGCCGCCGCGTCTTCGAGGGGCGCTGCGTCGGCTGCGGTCCATGATCAGGCAAGGGGGGTAGTGGACTGCCCGGACGTTACCCACCAGTACGGCTTTCGAATAGGGGGCTGCGCCCAGATGTTCTCTGCGTCACATGCCGCGGGACTGCTCCCCGCACCCTAGCCCCTCGCTTTGGTGACCCGGAAGTAACCACGGGAGTAACCGCAGGTCGCAGCCCTTCCGGAGGCCGTGCCGCAGCGCCTAGGGTGATCGGCATGGAGGCGGTATGAGGGTTCATGTGGTCAGCGACGTGCACGGCAACAGCACGGCCCTCGCCCGGGCGGGCGACGGCGCCGACGCCCTGGTCTGCCTGGGCGATCTGGTCCTCTTCCTCGACTACGCGGACCACTCCCGCGGCATCTTCCCCGAGCTCTTCGGCGTGGAGAACGCCGACCGGATCGTCGCGCTGCGCACCGCGCGCCGCTTCGACGACGCCCGCGAGCTCGCCCGCGGCCTGTGGCGCGGCATGGACCGCGACGCCGCCATCGAGGCCGCCGTCCGCAAGCAGTACGCCGAGCTCTTCGCCGCCTTCCCCGCGCCCACGTACGCGACGTACGGAAATGTCGACATCCCCCGACTCTGGCCGGAATTCGCCCAGGAGGGCACGACCGTCCTCGACGGGGAGCGGGCCGAGATCGGCGGACTCGTCTTCGGATTCGTCGGCGGCGGCCTCCCCTCGCCCATGCGCACCCCCTACGAGATCTCCGAGGAGGAGTACGCGGCCAAGGTCGCGGCCCTCGGCGACGTCGACGTCCTGTGCTCGCACATCCCGCCCGACGTGCCCGAACTCTGCTACGACACCGTCGCCCGGCGCTTCGAACGCGGCAGCTCCGTCCTCCTCGACGCCATCCGCGCCACCCGCCCCCGCTACGCGCTCTTCGGCCACGTCCACCAGCCGCTCGCCCGCCGGATGCGGATCGGGGCGACGGAATGCGTCAACGTCGGCCACTTCGCCTCCACGGGCACACCCTGGGTGCTGGAGTGGTGACGGGCAGCGCGATGTAGCCTTCAGCGGCAGACACCAGGCGGCGGACCGGTACGGAGGAGCCACGGAGATGGCGGAACACACCAGCTCGAGCATCACGATCGAGGCGACCCCTGCCGAGGTGATGGCCGTGATCGCCGACTTCGGCCGCTACGCGGAGTGGACCGGCGAGGTCAAGCAGGCCGAGGTGCTGGAGAAGGACGAGCAGGGCCGCGCCACGCAGGTGCGCCTCGTCCTGGACGCGGGCGCCATCAAGGACGACCACGTGCTGGCCTACAGCTGGTCCGAGGGGACCGCCCCGAACGGGGAAAGCTCTGTGAGCTGGTCGCTGGTGAAGTCGCAGATGCTGCGCCAGATCGACGGCTCCTACAGCCTCCAGCCGGCGGCGGGCGGCAAGCACACCGAGGTCACCTACCAGCTCACCGTCGACGTCAAGATCCCCATGCTCGGGATGATCAAGCGCAAGGCGGAGAAGGTCATCATCGACCGCGCCCTCGACGGCCTCAAGAAGCGCGTCGAGAGCGGCGCGGCCTCCTGAGCCCCGGCCGCTGACCGCCTTCCGTACGCCCCCACCCCGTACGCCACCGCTGGAGGCTCCCCCCTTGCGCACGGTCCTCGTCACCGGCCCCGGCGGCGCGGGCCGCACCACCGCCGCGGCCGCCACGGCCCTCGCGGCGGCCCGCGAGGGGCGGCGCGTCCTGCTCCTCACCGCCGACCGCGGCCCCGCGCCCGAGGCCGTGCTCGGCACCGCCCTGCCCCCGCCCGGGGCGGGCGACGGCGCCCTGTGGGGGCCTCCGGCCGAGGCGGCCCCCGGCCTGTGGGCCGCCCGCGTCGCCACCGGCGAGCACTTCCAGGAGCGCGCCCGCGACCTCCAGGACCGCGGCGCCTCCCTCTTCGACCTGTTCGGCGCGAGCCCCCTCGACCCCGAGGAGCTCACCGAACTCCCCGGCGCCGAGCCCCTCGCGCTCCTCACCGCCCTGCGCACCGCCCACGCGGACGGGGGCTTCGACCTGCTCGTCGCCGACATGCCGCCGCTGCACGCCACGGTGCGGCTGCTGGCCCTCCCCGAGCAGCTGCGCCGCTACCTGCGCAGGCTGCTGCCCGCGGAGCGGCAGGCCGCCCGCGCCCTGCGCCCCGTGCTGGCTCAGCTCGCGGGCGTGCCCATGCCCACCCAGCGGCTCTACGAGACCGCCGCGCGCTGGGAGGCCGAGCTCGCCGCCGTCCAGGACGTCCTCGAAGCCGAGGGCACGACCGTGCGGCTCGTCGCCGAGCCCGGGCCGCTGGCCGGCGGCGAACTGCGCCTCGCCCGCGCCGCCCTCGCCCTCCAGGGCTGCCGCGTCGACGCTCTCGTCGCCAACCGCCTGCTGCCCGGCGTCACCGGCGACGGCGCGGCGGGCGACGCGATCACCCCCGACCCCTGGCTCGCCGGCCTCGTCGCCGAGCAGCTGGCCGCCCACAAGGCGCTGCACGAGGAGTTCCTCGTCGACGGCGTCACCGTCTGCGAGCTTCCGCACCTCGGCCGCGGCCCGCGCGGCCCGCAGGACCTCGCCGAGCTCGCCGGGCGCGCGCGCTCGACCACCATCGGCGTGGCCGCGGCGGCAGGACCGGGCGGAAACGGTTCGGCCGGCGGCTTCGGCGTCATATCCGGCGGCGGCCTCACCGACGAGCTCGACGGCTGGCACGGCACCGCCGCCGCCGGTGACCCGGTCGTCGAGGACCGCCTCGCCGCCGACGGCGTCCTGCTGTGGCGCCTCCCCCTGCCCGGCGCCGACCGCGGCGACCTCGACCTCCTGCGCCGCGGCGACGAACTCATCGTCGGCGTGGGCCCGTTCCGCCGCGTCCTCGTCCTGCCCTCCGCGCTGCGCCGCTGCACCGTCTCGGGCGCGGGCCTGCGGGACGGAGCGCTGTGCGTACGCTTCACTCCCGACCCCGACCTGTGGCCGAGGCCCTCCTGAACGGCACTGCCTGAACGGCACCCTGCCCTTCGGGTAACGTCGAAGAAAACCCCTGTTGCAGGAGCCAGGATCCAGGAGGCGCTGCCATGAGCGATCACACCGAGCGCCCCGCACCCGGCGCGCGGCCCGACCCCGACGCCTGGGAGCAGGCCTGCGCCGAGGACCTCGCGGCGGAGCGCGCCCGCCGGCGCGCGCAGCAGGGCCCGCCGCCCGGCACCGCCGCCGAGGAGCTGCGCAAGCTCGTCGACGCCGTCGCCGACAAGGTCTCCGGCATGCAGCTGCCGCTCGGGGGCGGCACCGCCCAGGGCGTCGTCCAGCAGGTCGTCGCCCAGGCGAAGGCCGTCGTCGAGCCCGTCATCGAGCGCAACCCCGACGTCTTCGACCACCTTGCCTCCGCCGGCTCCGAACTCCTGGCCGCCTACCGCGCGGCGGTGCGGGGCCAGGAGGCCCGCTGGGTGCGCGAGGAGCCCGCCGCGCGCCCCGCAAAGCCCTCCGGCCCCGGCGAAGGTGACGGGGGAAAGGGCGGGAGCGAGCGCATCGACCTCGACTGATCCCCGGCTCCGGTACGGTGGGTCGCGGCGGGGTTCGAGCGAAAAACTGAGGGACACATGGGACTCACCATCGGCGTCGACATCGGCGGCACGAAGATCGCGGCCGGTGTGGTCGACGAAGCGGGCAGCATCCTCGCGACGTGCAAGGTGCCGACCCCGCCGACCCCCGAAGGCGTCATCGACGCCATCGCGGACGCTGTGCGCACGGTCAGCGAGGGCTTCGAGGTCGAGGCCGTCGGCATCGGCGCCGCCGGCTACGTGGACGACAAGCGGGCCACCGTCCTCTTCGCCCCGAACATCAACTGGCGCCACGAGGCACTGAAGGACAAGGTCGAGCAGCGCGTCGGCCTCCCCGTCGTCGTCGAGAACGACGCCAACGCCGCGGCCTGGGGCGAGTACCGCTTCGGCGCCGGCCAGGGCCACGACGACGTCATCTGCATCACCCTGGGCACCGGCCTCGGCGGCGGCATCATCATCGGCAACAAGCTCCGCCGCGGGCGCTTCGGCGTGGCAGCCGAGTTCGGCCACATCCGGGTCGTCCCCGACGGCCTGCTGTGCGGCTGCGGCAGCCAGGGCTGCTGGGAGCAGTACGCGTCGGGCCGCGCGCTCGTGCGCTACGCCAAGCAGCGCGCCAACGCCACCCCGGAGAACGCCGCGATCCTGCTGGGCCTCGGCGACGGCACGGTCGAGGGCATCGAGGGCAAGCACATCAGCGCCGCCGCGCGGCAGGGCGACCCGGTCGCCATCGACTCCTTCCGCGAGCTGGCCCGCTGGGCCGGCGCGGGCCTGGCCGACCTGGCCTCGCTCTTCGACCCCTCCGCGTTCATCGTCGGCGGCGGCGTCTCGGACGAGGGCGACCTGGTGCTCGACCCCATCCGCAAGTCCTTCAAGCGCTGGCTGATCGGCGGCCAGTGGCGTCCCCACGCGCAGGTGCTGGCCGCACAGCTGGGCGGCAAGGCCGGCCTCGTCGGCGCGGCCGACCTGGCCCGGCAGGGCTAGCTTCACGCGGGGCGCCCGCGTTTCGGGGGCGTCCCCGTCCGTCCGCCGCCGGGTGTTCTTCTCCGCCGCGGCGGACACCGACCACGACGGCGCATGCCGGCGGTGCCGAACTCGGCTCAAGTGGGTGCGGCACCGCCGGACACCGCCGTCTCGCATCGCGCCGTTGCGGCGGAAGGGATCGGCGAGCGCATGAGTGCAGACGTCCTGGCGGACCTCCCGGCATCGCGTACCGAGCCGGACGGCTCGGTGGTCATCCGCGTGCTCAGCTACAACATCCGCTCCATGCGGGACGACGTCGCGGCCCTCGCCCGGGTGATCCGGGCCTGCCGGCCCGACGTCGTCTGCGTTCAGGAGGCGCCCCGCTTCTTCCGGTGGCGCAAGGCCGCCGCCCGGCTCGCCCGGACCTCCGGCCTCGTGTACGTCGCGGGCGGCGCCACCGCCTCCGGGCCCATGATCCTCTCCTCGCTCCGCGCCCACGTGGAGCGCACGGAGGACGTCCTGCTGCCCCGTACCCCCGGCCTCCACCAGCGGGGCTTCTCGACCGCCGTGCTCCGCTTCGGCCGGGCCCGGCTCGGCGTCCTCAGCTGCCACCTGAGCATCAAGGACGGGGAGCGCTACGAGCAGGGCCGGCTGCTCCTCGACCGGCTCGCCGCCCTGGGCGTGCCGCACGCCGTCGCCGCGGGCGATCTCAACGACCGCCCCGACGGCCGCACCTTCGGTCTGCTCGCGGACGCCCTGCAGGACGGCTGGGCGACGAAGCCGTGGGGCAGGGAGCACACCACCCGGCTGGGCGATCCGCTGCAGCGGATCGACGCGGTCTTCGCGACGGAGGGGGTGGAGGTGCTGGGGTGCGGGGTGCCGATGGGGCTGCCCGGCATCGCCGAAGGCGACCTCCGGGCCGCCACGGACCACCTGCCGGTGCTGGCCGCCCTGCGCGTGCCGCCCGGATAGGAGCCGGGGCCCGCACCACCGCGCCGGGGCCTACACCACCGCGCCGCGCCCCGGGTCGTCGTCCTCGTCGTCGCCGTCCTTCATCCGCAGGACGAGCGTGGCGAAGCCGCCCAGGAAGCCGCCGACCCCGATGGTGGTCACCCACCAGGTGAGCGGCTGCTGCAGCAGCACCATGATCAGGAGCAGCAGCGGACCGCCCAGCACGGCGATCCAGGCGAAGCGGGCGGTGACGTCGCCGGTGGGCAGCGGCGGCGGCTCGGGCGGGACGAAGTGCCCTTCGTCGTCCCCGTCCTCCGCATTCTCCGCGCCGGCCTCCGGGGCCTCCGGGGAGCTCCAGTCGCGCGGGCCCACGCCGGGTGCGTAGACGATGAAGCTGCCCGGGGGCTCCTCCCGCGCCGGGGAGGGCTCGGGGGAGGAGGGGGCGCCCTTCGCCGGGGCCTCCTCCTCGGGGGCGTCCTTCCCGTCCCCGGCGGGGATGTCGTCACCCGTGGCGGGCCAGCGCCCGGTGGCGGGGTCGGGCTGCTCCCCGTACGCGGCGACGAGCTCCGCCCAGGCCGCGTCCTCGTCGAGCGGGTCGCGGCTCTCGTCGCGGCCCGCGTCACGCTCAGCCACGGGCGGCCGTCCCCTCCTGGGAGCCGACGCCGGAGAGCCGGCCGATGAACGCGCAGGTGTCCTCGAAGATGCGCTCGGCGTCGTGGTCGAGGGTGGCCACGTGGTAGCTGCGCTCCAGCAGGCGCTCGGTGACGTCCCGGGAGGAGACCCGGGCGAGGATGCGGGCGGAGTCGGCCGGCGGGACGACGTGGTCCTCGGGGCTGTGCATCAGCAGCAAGGGCTGGGTGACCTGGGGCAGTTCGGCGTCGACGAGCCGGAAGAAGCGGCGCACCGAGTGCGCGGCGTGCAGCGGCACCCGGTCGTAGCCGACCTCCTGGGCGCCGGGCTTGGCGATGTCGCTCGCGATGCCCTTCGTGGAGGGCACGAAGTGGCGCACGACGGGCAGGGCCCGCGCGGCCAGGCCGTGGACCTTGTTGCCCGGGTTGACGAGGACGATGCCGCTGACGGCGTCCCCGTGGCGGGCGGCGAGGCGCAGGGCGAGCGCCCCGCCCATCGACAGGCCGCACACGAACACCTGAGAACAGCGCTCGCGCAGCTCCCGCAGGGCGTGGTCGACCTCCGCGTACCAGTCCTGCCAGCCGGTGAGCTGCATGTCCTGCCAGCGGGTGCCGTGGCCGGGCAGCAGCGGGAGCGAGACGCTCAGGCCGCGCCCCGCCAGGTGGTCCGCCCAGGGCCGCACGGACTGCGGGGAACCGGTGAAGCCGTGACACACGAGGACGCCTACCTCTCCGCCTTCGTGGCGGAACGGCTCGGCTCCGGGGAGGAGCGGCACCGGGATCTCCGATCGGGGATGCGGGAGCAAGGGAGGACACAGAGGGTCCGGTCCTCAGCGTACGCGGAGCGCCGCACGGCGGGTAGGCAGGTTAAGGTCTCCTCGTCACACACAGGAGGTTCTCGGTTGTTCTACGGCGCTATGAAGGTGTCCATCGGCGGGTCGCTGAAGCTTGCCTTCCGGCCGTGGGTGGAGGGCCTGGAGAACATCCCGGCCGAAGGGCCCGCGATCCTCGCGAGCAACCACCTGTCGTTCTCGGACTCGTTCTTCCTGCCCGCGGTGCTCGACCGCAAGGTCACGTTCATCGCGAAGCAGGAATACTTCACCTCCCCCGGAGTCAAGGGGAAGCTGACGGCCGCGTTCTTCAAGGGCGTGGGCCAGCTGCCCGTCGACCGTTCGGGTGCCCGCGGGGCGGGCGAGGCCGCCGTCAAGAGCGGCCTGGACGTGCTGGCGCGCGGCGAGCTGTTCGGCATCTACCCGGAGGGCACCCGTTCCCCCGACGGCCGCCTCTACCGGGGCAAGCCGGGCGGCCTCGCCCGGGTGGCCCTGCTCTCCGGCGCCCCGGTGATCCCCGTGGCGATGATCGACACCGAGAAGGTGCAGCCCCCCGGCAAGGTGCTGCCCAAGATGGTGCGCCCGGGCATCCGCATCGGCGAGCCGCTGGACTTCAGCCGCTACCACGGCATGGACGGCGACCGCTTCATCCTGCGCTCGGTGACCGACGAGGTCATGTACAAGATCATGGAGCTCTCGGGCCAGGAGTACGTGGACATCTACGCGACCGCCGCCAAGCGGCAGATCGCGGAGGAGGCGAAGCGGAAGGCCGAGGAGGAGAAGGCGGCCAAGGCCGCCGGCCTCGACAAGGGCGACCGGGGCGAGAAGTAAGGGCGAGCGGCGGCCGGCGGCGCAGCGCGCCCGGCCCGGGGGTTGGTCGATGACACCGCGCAGCAGGAAGCCGCGCGTCGTACGGATGTCGGTGGAGCTGCCACTGTGGCGCGCACTGACCGGCTACCGCATTCTGACGCTCTGCTACGCCCTGGCGCTCTTCGCCGTCAACTACCGCGAGTACGTGCATCCGCTCGGCGGCGCCCTCTACATGGGCGTACTCACCGGGTGGATGGCGCTCACCTGGAACCGGACCTCGGCGCCGGAGCGCTGCACGAAACGATTCCTCATCGCCGACCTGGCGCTCGCGCTCGCCGGGATCCTCGTCACCGCCGTCGTCGACTCCCCGGCCCGCATCGACAGCGGTGCGGCCACCCTGCCGTCCATCTGGACCGGCGGCGCCGTACTGGGCCTGGCCATCAAGGGCGGCTGGCGCTGGGCGGCCGTCGGTTCCACCCTCGTGGCCGTCGCCAACCTCGCCGAGCGCGGCAGCCCCGCCCGGGACACCGTCCACAACGTGCTCCTCGTGTGGGTCTCCAGCATCGCCATCGGCTACATCGTCGAGGTCGCCCGCGCCAGTGAGCGCACCCTCGCCCGCGCCCTGCGGATCGAAGCGGCCACCCGCGAGCGTGAGCGGCTCGCCCGCGACATCCACGACAGCGTCCTGCAGGTGCTGGCCATGGTGCAGCGGCGCGGTGCCGCGCTCGGCGGCGAGGCGGCCGAGCTCGGCCGGATGGCCGGCGAGCAGGAGATCGCCCTGCGCACCCTGGTGGCCGGGGGCCTGCTGCCGCCGCAGCGCTCCGCCGAGGAGCTGGCCGGGGACGCGGAGCTGGTCGGCGCCGCGGCGGCCGCCCCGCCCGTCCCCACCGGCCCCATCGACGTCGGAGCGCTGCTCGCCCCGCACGCGGGCGCCGACGTCTCCTTCGCCGGGCCCGGCACCCCCGTCCTGCTGGAAGCGGCAGCGGCCTCGGAGCTCGCCGCCGCCGTCGGCGCCGCCCTGGACAATGTGCGCAAGCACGCGGGCGAGGGGGCACGGGCCTGGATCCTCCTGGAGGACGAGCCGGACGCGGTGATCGTCACCGTGCGCGACGACGGCCCCGGCATCCCCGAGGGCCGGCTCGCGGACGCCGAGCGGGAGGGCCGGATGGGCGTCGCCCTGTCCATCCGCGGACGGCTGCGGGACCTGGGCGGCAGCGCCGAGCTGGTGTCCGTCCCCGGCCAGGGCACGGAAGTCGAACTGAAGGTTCCACGGGGGAACGGGAAAGAACAGCGATGAGCGAAACCCAAGCCGAAGCACCCACCGAGCAGATCGTGAAGGTCATGGTCGTCGACGACCACCCCATGTGGCGCGACGCCGTGGCCCGCGACCTGGCCGCCGCCGGGTACGACGTCGTGGCGACCGCCGGGGACGGCCCCGAGGCCGTGCGCCGCGCGAGGGCCGCCGGCCCCGACGTGCTCGTCCTCGACCTCAACCTGCCGGGCCTGCCCGGCGTGGCCGTCTGCAAGGAGCTCGTGGGGGAGAACCCCGCGCTGCGCGTCCTCGTCCTGTCCGCCAGCGGCGAGCACGCCGACGTGCTGGAGGCCGTGAAGTCCGGCGCCACCGGCTACCTGCTGAAGTCCGCCAGCACGCAGGAGCTCGTGGACGCCGTGCGGCGCACCGCGGCGGGCGACCCCGTCTTCACCCCCGGCCTCGCCGGGCTCGTCCTCGGGGAGTACCGGCGGCTGGCCGCCGACCCCGCCCCGGCCGCGCCCGACGAGCCCAAGGCGCCCCGGCTCACCGACCGCGAGACCGAGGTCCTGCGCCTCGTCGCCAAGGGTCTGTCGTACAAGCAGATCGCCGAGCGGCTGGTTATTTCCCACCGCACGGTGCAGAACCATGTGCAGAACACCTTGGGCAAGCTCCAGTTGCACAACCGCGTGGAGCTCGTGCGCTACGCGATAGAGCGAGGTCTCGACGACGCCTGACCGCGCACCTCGGCCGCGGCGGGCGACCTCCGGCTGAAGGAGAGTGTCATGCGGATCGGAGTGCTGACCGGCGGCGGCGACTGCCCCGGTCTCAACGCGGTCATCCGCGCCGTCGTCCGCAAGGGCGTCCAGGACCATTCCTACGACTTCATCGGCTACCGGGACGGCTGGCGCGGCCTCCTGACCGGCGCCACGTCCCGGCTCGACATCCCCGCCGTGCGCGGCATCCTCCCGCGCGGCGGCACCGTGCTCGGCTCCTCCCGCACCAACCCCTTTAAGGAGCCCGGCGGCATCCGGCGGATCCGGGAGAACCTCGCCGAGGACGAGGTCGACGCCCTCGTCGCCATCGGCGGCGAGGACACCCTCGGCGTGGCCGCCCTGCTCTGGGGCGAACACGGCGTGCCCTGCGTCGGCGTGCCCAAGACCATCGACAACGACCTCTCCGCCACCGACTACACCTTCGGCTTCGACACCGCCGTCGGCGTCGCCACCGAAGCCATCGACCGGCTGCACACCACCGCCGAGTCCCACATGCGCGTCCTCGTCGTGGAGGTCATGGGCCGGCACGCCGGCTGGATCGCCCTGCACTCCGGCCTCGCCGGCGGCGCCAACGTCATCCTCATCCCCGAGCAGCGCTTCGACCTCGACGAGGTCTGCGGCTGGGTCACCTCCCGCTTCCGCGCCAGCTACGCGCCCATCGTCGTGGTCGCCGAGGGCGCCATGCCCAAGGACGGCGACCTCGTCCTCAAGGACGGCTCGTCCCACGACGCCTTCGGGCACGTACGGCTCTCCGGCGTCGGGGAGTGGCTGGCCAAGGAGATCGAACGGCGCACCGGCAAGGAGGCGCGGACCACCGTGCTGGGCCACGTCCAGCGCGGGGGTACGCCCAGCGCGTTCGACCGGTGGCTGGCCACGCGGTTCGGGCTGCACGCGATCGACGCGGTGCGGGAGCGGGACTTCGGGCGGATGGTGGCCCTGCGGGGGACGGACATCGTCCGTGCGCCTCTGGCGGAGGCCACGGCCCGGCTGAAGACCGTGCCGGTCGAGCGCTACGAGGAGGTGAAGGTCTTCTTCGGCTGAGCGCTCAGACCAGAACGGTGGCCAGCAGTTCCGCCACGATCGTGGCACCGTCCAGGGTCAGGACCGACTCCGGGTGGAACTGCACGCCGGCGAAGCCCGGACCCCGCAGGGCGTGCACGTCCCCGCTCACGGGATCCCGGCTCAGCTCCACGCGGTGCATCGCCAGCTCGCCCTCCGCGGCGGCGGTGCACCGCGCGGTGAACGTGTTGTAGAAGCCCACCGTCTCCGGCCGCCCGAAGAAGTCGATCCGCTCCTGCGCCCCCTGGTACGGCACGTCCTTGCGGACGATGTCCAGGCCCAGCTCCGCCGCGATCAGCTCGTGCCCCAGGCACACGCCCAGCAGGCCGTACCGGTGACTGCGCAGGAGCTCCGCCGCCAGGCCGCGGAGGAGCCGCATCCGGGGGTCGGCGGCGTCGGAGGGGTTGCCGGGGCCGGGGCCCAGGACGACGGGGCCCTCGTGGGTCAGGGCGGCCGCGCGCAGGCCGGGCTCGTCGTAGCGCCGTACGGTCACCTCCAGGCCGGACGTGCGCAGCAGGTGGGCGAGCATGGACGTGAAGGTGTCCTCGGCGTCGATCACCAGGGCGTGCCCGGTCAGCCGCGGGACGGAGGGGCTCTCGGCGGACTGCATGCGCAGCCAGAACGGGGCGAGGTCCGCGCGGCGGGCGTCGAGCGCGGCCCGCACCGCGGGGTCGTCGGCGAGCCGTGGGGCCGGTGCCGCGGGCCGGTCCGTCCGCGGGGCGCGGACACCGAGGGCGCTGAGGACGCCCGCCGCCTTGGCGTGGGTTTCGGCGACCTCGGCGTAGGGGTCGGAGCGGCGCACGAGCGTGGCGCCGACCCCGACCCGGAGCCGGCCACGGCGGTCGATGTCGGCGGTGCGGATCAGGATGGGCGAGTCCAGGGTGCGGGCTCCGCCGGCGTCGCGGCCGATGAGGGCGAGCGCGCCCGAGTAGTAGCCGCGCCCGTCCGTCTCGTGGCGCTCGATGACGCGGCACGCGTTCTGCACGGGGGAGCCGGTGACGGTCGCGGCGAACATGGTCTCGCGCAGCACGTCGCGCACGTCGAGGGAGGAGCGCCCGCGCAGTTCGTACTCGGTGTGGGCGAGGTGGGCCATCTCCTTGAGCCGCGGGCCGACGACGACGCCGCCCATGTCGCCGACGGTGCACATCATCTTCAGCTCCTCGTCCACGACCATGGACAGCTCCTCGACCTCCTTGCGGTCGTGGAGGAAGGCCAGCAGGCCGTCCCGGTCGGGGCCGGAGGCGGGGTAGCGGTAGGTGCCGCTGATGGGGTTCATCACGACCGTCCCGCCGGACATGCGCACGTGCACCTCCGGGCTGGCGCCGACGAGCGTGCGGTCGCCGGTGTGCACGACGTACGTCCAGTAGGCGCCGCGCTCGCCGGCCAGGAGGCGGCGGAAGAGGGCGAGGGCGTCGGCGGGGGTGAAGCCGTGGATCTCGCCCTCGAAGGTCCGCCGGATCACGAAGTTGGCGCCTTCGCCGGTGCCGATCTCGTCGTCGATCACGCGCCGGACGATGTCCGCGTACGCGTCGTCGCCGACGTCGAAGGCGCCGCCCTCGACGCGGACGGTGTGGGCGGGCAGGGCGGCGAGGACCTCGTCGAGGGGCAGCTCGTGGCTCTCCTGCGGGAGCAGGACGGCCAGCGGGGTGCCGTCGTCGCGGACGTCGAAGCCGCGCTCGCGGATCTGCCGGAAGGGCACGAGGGCGAGGGCGTCGTGGACGGGCCGGTCCCCGCCGGGCCGGCCGTCGGGCAGGGGGATGTCGGCCAGGCGCCCGGCCTCCTCGACGGTGCCGAGGAGCAGCTCGACGGTGCCGGGCGCGCCCGTTTCGTCCGCCGGGCCGTGGGGGAGGCCGGGCGTGCGGCGGTGGAGGAGGGCGAAGGGCGGGCAGGCGGGGCCGGCGAGCCGGGCGAGGAGGGCGGCGGTGCCGGCGGGCCGGGCGGTGTCGCTGGGCATGGGGTGTTCCTTCCGGTGAGGAGAGGAACGGCCCGGGAAACACGGAAGGCCGCCCCTCGGGGCGGCCTTCGCGATGCGTCGTGCGTACGCGCAGTCAGTGGGCCGCCGGATGAGCGGTCCACCACCAGTTCTGGTTCTGCTGCGCGAACATGCTGGGCACCCTACCCGAAGCCGGATCGCTACCGACGGGTATCGGCCGAGGCCAGGCCCTTGGAAGGGAAGCTTCCGGGGCGCGGGAGCAGGGCGTGAGGGGCGCCCGTGCCCCGAGCGGCCGCGATGCCTCACCGGGGTGGCCGGTACGGGGCGGTGGCTCTGGCGTGTCTTGGGCGCGTCTCGTCCCTGTCTCGGCAAATGTCTCAAAGTGCGGTCCGACGACCGGACCGGCTCCGCGACCCCGTAGGGTTGGAGCGTGACCGTGAACGCTGAACTCCACGCCGGTGGCAACACCTGGCGCTCCCTTCCCGCGGCGCAGCAGCCCGAATGGCCGGACCAAGAGGCTCTGCGCGATGTGATCGCCGAGCTCGAGTCCTATCCGCCCCTCGTCTTCGCGGGCGAGTGCGACCAGCTGCGCCAGCGCCTGGGAGCGGTCGCCCGTGGAGAGGCGTTCCTGCTCCAGGGCGGCGACTGCGCCGAGGCCTTCGATGCCGTCGGTGCCGATCAGATCCGTAACAAGCTCAAGACGCTGCTCCAGATGGGCGCCGTGCTGACCTACGCGGGCCAGGTGCCCGTCGTCAAGGTCGGCCGCATCGCCGGTCAGTACAGCAAGCCGCGCTCGAAGCCGACCGAGACCCGCGACGGCGTGACCCTGCCGACCTACCGCGGCGACTCCGTCAACGGCTTCGCCTTCACGCCCGAGGCCCGCACGCCGGACCCGCAGCGGCTGAAGCGCATGTACCACGCCTCCTCGGCCACGCTGAACCTGGTGCGCGCCTTCACCACCGGCGGTTACGCCGACCTGCGCCAGGTGCACGCCTGGAACCAGGACTTCGTGAAGTCCTCCCCGTCCGGGCAGCGCTACGAGGCCCTGGCCCGCGAGATCGACCGCGCGCTGAACTTCATGAACGCCTGCGGGACGGACCCGGAGGAGTTCAAGACCGTCGAGTTCTACTCGTCGCACGAGGCCCTGATCCTCGACTACGAGTCGGCCCTGACCCGTACGGACTCCCGCACCGGGAACCTGTACGACGTCTCCGGCCACATGGTCTGGATCGGTGAGCGCACCCGTCAGCTCGACGGCGCGCACATCGAGTTCGCCTCGAAGATCCGCAACCCGATCGGTGTGAAGCTCGGCCCGACCACCTCGGCCGAGGACGCGCTCACCCTGATCGAGCGGCTCGACCCGGAGCGCGAGCCGGGCCGGCTCACGTTCATCACCCGCATGGGCGCGGGCAAGATCCGTGACCACCTCCCCGAGCTGGTGGAGAAGGTCACCGCCTCGGGCGCCCAGGTGGCGTGGATCTGCGACCCGATGCACGGCAACACCTTCGAGGCGGCCTCGGGCCACAAGACCCGCCGCTTCGACGACGTGCTGGACGAGGTCAAGGGCTTCTTCGAGGTCCACAAGAGCCTCGGCACCCACCCGGGCGGCATCCACGTCGAGCTCACCGGTGACGACGTCACCGAGTGCGTGGGCGGCGGCGACGAGATCTTCGTCGACGACCTGCACCAGCGCTACGAGACGGCGTGCGACCCCCGCCTCAACCGCAGCCAGTCCCTGGACCTGGCGTTCCTCGTCGCGGAGATGTACCGCGACCAGTAGGAGCCGGTGAGACGAGCGCGGGGGGGGGGGGGGGGGGGGGGGGGGGGGGGGGGGGGGG
>NZ_JBPQTS010000033.1:0-50909 GCF_051386455.1 Streptomyces sp. URMC 124 | reverse complement strand
CCCCAGCGCCCGTCCCCTCCCCCGGCGCCCCGCACCGGGGCACGGTCGCCGGTGCGCACGCTCCCGGCCACTCCGCCGCTCGCGAACGGGCCGCCCGCGTCTTCGCGGAGGGACGCAAGGCCGCCACCGCGCAGGGTTCGCTGGGCAACCACGCGCGCACGGCCGGCGGCGGGACCGCGACCCCCGAGGCCGGCCTCACGCACAACTGGTGGGGCGTCTTCCCGCAGCCCGGAACCCACGACGGCATCATGGCCACCCACAGCGTCGACGCCTCCTACCGGGTCTCGGACGGGGAGAACTTCACCTACTCCCCCACCACCAAGGCGCAGAATTCGTGCATGGAGGTGGTCACGGCCTACTGGAACAGCGGGAACGAGATCTGGGCCTGGGACTGGTGCTCGGATCCCGGAGGGCCCGCCAGGACCGTGGCCGTCGACGCCTCGTTCCTCGCCACGTACACCGACGGCGCGACCGGGCGACCGGCCTACAGCGTGCAGATGGTCCAGGACGACGCGTCGGCCAACCGGTGGTCCGCGTACCTCTACAACTACCGGACGGCAGGCTGGGAGCTGCTCTTCCGGAACGCGGGCCGGGACCGGAGCGGGCTCTCGCACGGCTGGGACATGTTCGAGATCTACGCCAGCGTCAACCCTGCGACCGGTACGGGCTACTACTGCAGCGAAGCCCGGAGCACCGTCTTCGACTCCAGCTCCGTGGCCCTGCGCAGCCGCGGGGCGTGGAAGCCCGCCCGGCCGGCCGACTCGCCGTGGACCGAGGCCGCCCCGCAGGGCCGTGACTTCCTCTGCCCGCCCCTGAAGTTCCTCCAGGCGGGCGCCAACGACCACTGGACGGTCCGTCAGTAACCGCACTCGCGGCGGCCGGCCACCGCGAGAACGGCCACGCCACCCACGCAGAGTAATCAACCAGCCAGAACTCATGAGCGGGCGGGCGGCGAAAACCGAAGGTGCGCCAGGGAAAGAGAACTACCCGGCCCCGGAGGCCGTCACACGCTGTGTCACCGGAGCGAGGGAGAGATCCGCAGATCCCGCCTCCTGCGCCCGGTGGATCCCCCGAGAGTTGCACCCATGAGCCTCACCACTGCGGGCAAAACTCCCGGACCCGTCCGCTTCTATCTGGCGTGCGATCACCACGGCTGCACCACGCACACCACCTTCGACCTCGTCATCCCCGACCCCGGCCCCTCGCGCGACGACGACCTGTGGGGGCACCTCCTGCACCACACGCACACGGCCACGCCGCACATCAAGGAGCTCGGCTGGAGCTACATCCACGGCAACGGCTACACCTGCCCCACCCATCAGGTGCCGGCCCTGCCCAGCGCCTCCTGACGTCCCGTCGGGGCGCCTCCCGGCTCCGGCCCCCACCAGGGGGCCGGGCCCGGCGCCGGCGGACCCCACCCCGCACCCCGCGCCCCGGGCCCGGGCCGGCGCCCGGCAACCTCCCCGCGAGTGGCATGCTGACGCCGTGAGCAGACCGGAAATCCATGTCACCGTCGCCCCTGAGCTGCGGCTCTTCGTCAACTCCGAGCTACGGCGCGAGCGGGCGCCCGTCACCGTCGACGCGTCGTCGTCGCTGGGCCACGTCGTCGAGTCCCTGGGCGTCCCGCTCACCGAAGCCGGCCGGCTCCTCGTCGACGGACGGCCCGTGCCCGCGGCGCACGTCCCCTCGGCGGGCGAATCGGTGGAGGTGCGCGCGGTCGAGCGCCCGCAGCAGGTGCCCGGCGCGCCGCTGCGCTTCCTCCTCGACGTGCACCTCGGAACGCTCGCGCGCCGGTTGCGCCTCCTGGGCGTGGACGCGGCCTACGAGAGCGAGGACATCGGCGATCCCGCCCTCGCGGCGCTCTCCGCGGCGGAACGCAGGGTGCTGCTCAGCCGTGACCGCGGACTGCTGCGGCGGCGCGAGATATGGGCCGGCGCCTACGTCTACAGCGACCGGCCCGACGAGCAACTGCGCGACGTCCTGAGCCGCTTCCTGCCCGTGCTGGCGCCGTGGACGCGGTGCACCGCCTGCAACGGCCGGCTCGCGGACGCCGAGAAGGACACCGTGGCGCAGCGGCTGGAGCACGGGACGCGGCGGACGTACGACGTCTTCGCGCAGTGCACGGCCTGCGCGCGCGTGTACTGGCGCGGGGCGCACCACGAGCGGCTGGAGGCCATCGTCGAGGATGCGGTGCGGGAATTCGGCGGACGGGTGGTGTGAGCCCTCCGCCGGGGCGTGCCGTACCGCTGAGGGCGGCTTGACGGAATGTAGCGTGCTGTCCGGTTTCCGCGAGCCGGTTCCGACTCCGGGAGCCGGTCGTGCACGGGAGCCGGTCGTGTCCGGAGGACGGTCATGCTCAAGGGATTCAAGAGTTTCGTCATGCGCGGTGACATCGTCGTCGTCGCCGTGGGCCTGATCATCGCGCTGGCCCTCAGCACGCTCATCAAGGCGTTCACCGACTTCATCGTCAACCCGGTCATCGCCCGGGCGCAGGGCGGCCACTCGATGGGGCTGGGCTGGCAGCTCGGCCGGCCGGGCAACAAGAACACCTACCTGGACCTCGGCTCGTTCCTGTCCGCGGTCGTCTACTTCCTCATCTTCATGGCGGTGGTGTACTTCTTCATCGTCGTCCCCTACCGGCACGTGCAGGGGCGGCGAGGCGTCGCCGCCTTCGGGGAGCCGGGGCCCCTCAAGACCTGCCCGGCCTGCCTGTCGGAGGACCTTCCCGCGGCGGCGCTCAAGTGCCGTTACTGCGGCAGCGAACAGCCCCCGTCGGCCGCGCCGGCCGGGAGGCCCGCACCCGGAGGGCGCTGAGGAACGCCGCGGGCGCGCCGCTCCCGTCCGGCGGGAGCACTGCCGACGGGGCGTCAGGGCCAGGTGCGGTTACGGGCCTCGGCGCGGGCGCGCCGCTCCTCCGTCCGGATGCGGCGCTCCTCCGCGGCCCGCCGCACTCCCTCGGCCCGTCGCTCCGCGTAGCCGTTGGGCTCGACGACGTGGAAGCACTGGCCGCAGACATAGCCGCCCTCGGGGCCCTCGATGACCGGGTTCAGACAGTCCTTGCACAGCATCACGACAGCATTCGGCCGGGAAACAAGACGCCCTCCATTATTCAGCCCGCCAGCCGCACCGGCAGCACAATCCGTTGCTGTCAGCCACCCGGAGTAACCGGTGGGATGGCGACAGACGTAGTCGCGACACTCGCCCGGGTGACGGGGCGCCCCGGTCCGGGCCGGGCGGACGGCCCGGGCCGGACCGGGGCTGCAGGTGCGGCCCGTGACGGCGGCTCAGCCCATCGCGGCCCGGGTGGCGGGGGCGTCCTCCAGGCCGCCGCGGTTGACGTCCTTGCACAGCGGGACGGCGCTGACGTTGCCGACGTAGGCGGCCGCGATCCAGGTGGGGCGGTTGCGCAGCATGTACCAGACGTCGTTGCCGCCGACGCTCTGGGCGTGGACCTTGCAGCGCAGTCCGATCTTCGCGCCGCGGCCGAAGGTTCCCCGCACGGTGGAGTCCGTGCTGGGGTACATCCGCTCGTTGACGCCCGTGGGGCTGGTGACGGTGCCGGCGGGACGTTGCGGCACCGGCGGGACGCCGGGGCCCGAGGCCGCCTGGGCGGATCCGGCGACCAGCAGCGAACCGGCGAGGGCGGCCCCGACGATGACGTCCGTCGAGATCTTCTTGCTGCGGGTTGCGAGGGTCCTGGGCATGGGGGCTCCCTGTGTGAGGGGTGGATGAAGCAATGCCGACGTACCACGCCGCAATCCTCGCTAAACCATGACAAAGCACTCTCATTCGGACGGGTGCGAGTCCTCGTGCGAGGGCGGGTCCTTACGGGCCCGGCTGGGCTGCACGCGCTTCGGCTCGCCCTTCATCTTGGGGTGCTCCGGCGGGTAGGGCAGGTCGCCCAGCCCGTGCTCGCGCTCGTCCCGCTCTGCCAGCTCCAGCGCGGCCTCCAGCCCGCACGGGTGGTCCTCCATGTCCGCGTGCAGATCGCCGACGGCCTCGAACCGGGCCGGCATGGTGGCCAGGTCGAAGTCCTCCGGCTCCGCGTCCGCGGCCACCTCGTCCCACGTCAGCGGGGCGGAGACCGGGGCGTGCGGGCGGGGCCGCACCGAGTAGGCGCTGGCGATGGTGCGGTCGCGGGCGGTCTGGTTGTAGTCGACGAAGACCTTGGCCCCGCGCTCCTCCTTCCACCACGCCGTGGTGACCTCCTGCGGCGCGCGCCGCTCCAGCTCCCGGGCGACGGCGATGGCGGCCCTGCGCACCTGCACGAACGTCCACTGCGGCGCGATGGGCACGAACACGTGCAGCCCGCGTCCCCCGGAGGTCTTGGGCCAGCCGGTCAGGCCCAGGCCCTCGAGGACTTCCCGGAGCCCGAGCGCGGCCCGGACGGCGTCCGCGTAGCCGGTGCCCGGCTGCGGGTCGAGGTCGATGCGCAGCTCGTCGGGGTGCTCGGTGTCGTTCCGGCGGACGGGCCAGGGGTGGAAGGTCAGGCAGCCCAGGTTCGCGGCCCACAGCACGGCCGCGGCCTCGTTGGGACAGATCTCGTCGGCGTAGCGACCGCTGGGGAAGGCGATCCGGCCCGTCGGGATCCACTCGGGCAGGTTCTTCGGCGCCCGCTTCTGGAAGAAGGACTCCCCCGTGACCCCGTCCGGGTAGCGCTCCATCGTGGTCGGGCGGTCCTTGAGCGCCCGGACGATGCCGTCGGCGACACCGAGGTAGTAGCGGGCCAGGTCGTACTTGGTGAAGCCCCGCTCGGGGAAGTAGACCTTCTCCGGGTGCGACAGCCGTACCGTCCGCTCCCCGACGGTGAGCTCCAGCGCATCCTGTGCCATGGTCCTCACGCTAGAGGCCCGCGCCGCACGGCGCCTGCGGGCGGCGGCGCGAAGAGGCGGCCGGAGGCCGGGGCCCGCACAATCGCGGTCATGGATCTCCCCGTGATGCCCCCGCTGCAGCCGATGCTCGCCAAGCCCGTGGCGAAGATCCCGCCCGGCATGCTGTACGAGGCGAAGTGGGACGGCTTCCGGGCGATCGTCTTCCGCGACGGCGACGAGGTCGAGCTCGGCAGCCGCTCCGGCAAGCCGCTCACCCGCTACTTCCCGGAGCTCGTCGACGTCCTCCGCGAGCAGCTTCCGCCCCGCTGCGTGCTCGACGGGGAGGTCGTCGTCACCCGCGGTGGGCGCCTCGACTTCGACGCGCTGCTCGAACGCATCCACCCGGCCGACTCCCGCGTCCGCCGTCTGGCCGAGGTGACCCCGGCGAGCTTCATCGCCTTCGACCTACTCGCCCTCGGGGAGGACTCCCTGCTCGCGACGCCGCAGCGGGACCGGCGGGACGCGCTGACCGCGGCGCTGCAGGGGGTACGGGCCCCGGTCCACATCGCCCCGGCCACCTACGACCTGGAGACGGCCCACGCGTGGTTCGAGCAGTTCGAGGGGGCCGGCCTCGACGGCGTCATCGCGAAACCGCCCGCCTCCCCGTACCGGCCCGGCGAGCGGGCCATGGCCAAGATCAAGCACGAGCGGACCGCCGACTGCGTCGTCGCGGGGCTGCGCCACCACAAGAGCGGGCCCGTGGTCGGGTCCCTGCTGCTCGGTCTCTACGACACGGGCGGGCGGCTGCAGCACGTCGGGGTCTGTGCTTCCTTGCCCATGCGCCGCCGGCAGGAGCTGATGACCGAGCTCGAACCCCTGCGGATGCCCACGGCGGAGGGGCACCCGTGGCAGGAGTGGGCCACCGAGGAGGCGCAGGCCACAAGCCGGATGCCCGGCGGGCCGAGCCGGTGGACGGGCGGCAAGGACCTGTCCTGGGTGCCCCTGCGCCCCGAGCGGGTCTGCGAGGTGGCCTACGACCACCTCCAGGGCGACCGCTTCCGCCACACGACGCAGTTCCGCCGGTGGCGCCCCGACCGCGAGCCGCACGAGTGCACGTACGCCCAGCTGGAGGAACCGGCGGACTACAAACTCGCCGACGTCCTGCGGCTGTGAGGGCCGCGACGGCGGCGCCCGCGCCGTGCCCGCTCAGAGCGTGCGCAGCGCGGGGAGCAGCTCCCTCTTGGCCCAGTCCAGGTACGGGACCTGGTGGTCACCGCCGATCTGGACGAGGGCGACCTCGGTGAACCCCGCCTCCGTGTACGCCCGCACGGCCTCGACGAAGCGGTCCACGTTGGATCCGCAGGGGATCCCCTCGGCGACCTGGTCCTTGGTGACGGAGGCGGACGCGGAGGCGAACGCCGTGTCGTGCGGCAGCTCGGAGTTGACGGGCCAGCCGAGCCCGAACCAGCGGAACTGCTCGTGGGCCCGCTCGACCGCCGCGTCGTGGTCGGGGTCGTAGCAGACGGGCAGCTGCCCGATGCGGGGCTTTCCGGCGCCGCCGTGGCGGTCGAAGGCCTCCAGCAGCTCCCGCCGGGGCTCGGTCGCGATGACCAGGTCGGCCAGCTGCCCGGCCAGGCGGCAGGAGTGGTCCCCCGAGACGGCGATGCCGATGGGCGGGGCGGGGGTGGGCACGTCCCACAGCTTGGCGTGCTCGACGTCGTAATGGGTGCCGTGGTGCGTGACGAGCTCCCCGTCCAGGAGCGCCCGGATGATGAAGACGGCCTCTTCGAGCATCTCGTGCCGGACGCTGATGCCGGGCCAGCCGCGCCCGACGACGTGCTCGTTGAGGTTCTCGCCCGAGCCGAGCCCGAGGCGGAACCGCCCTTGCGAGAGCAACTGCACCGTGGCCGCCTGCTGGGCGACGACCACGGGGTGGTAACGCGTGGTGGGACACGTCACGTACGTCATGAGCGGAATCCGTGACGTCGCCTGTGCCGCGGCGCCCAGGAGGGCCCACGCGTTGGGTGCGTGGCCCTGGGCGGCGAGCCAGGGAAAATAGTGGTCCGACGTGACGGAGAAGTCGAATCCCGCTTCCTCCGCGCCCACCACGTGGGCGACCAGGTCCCGGGGCCCCGCCTGCTCCGTCATCATCGTGTATCCGATGCTCACCATCGTGCCCGTCCTCCGATTTCCCCTTTTTCAGATCCCGTTCGGCGTAATCCGACGTGTCTGACGGGTCGGCACCTGTCACTCTGTCTGGAATGGACAGATCGGCCGATATGAAATATTGGGGGATCGATGTCATACAAGTCTCGGCGACACACGGCCCGGCCCCGCCCGGCCCGTGCGCGTACGGCCCGGACGCACGCGTCCCGGACGCACGCGGCCCAGGTGTCCACGACGAGAAGGCAGAGGAAGAGGGCATTGCGTTGCGGTGCGGTTGTCCTGGTGTGCGCGGGGGCGCTGGCGCTGGCCGGGTCGGCCAGCGTGGCGCTGACGGAGGACGACGACAACCTCGATGCCACGGCCCCGTTCTGGGTCGAGCCGAGGGGGCCGGCGGCCCGTCAGGTGAGGGTGTGGCAGGAGCAGGGGCGCGAGGAGGACGCCGCCGTCCTGCAGCGCATCGCGAAGGAGCCGATGGCGGTCTGGCTGACCGGTGACGATCCGAAGGCACAGGCCGAGAGCGTCACCCGGCAGGCCGAGCGCAGCGGAGTCATTCCCGTGCTGGTCGCCTACAACATCCCTCAGCGCGACTGCGGGCAGTACTCGTCGGGCGGGGCCGCGGACGCCGCCCACTACCGCACCTGGGCCGCACGGGCCGCGGCCGGCATCGGCGCCCGGCGGGCCTGGATCATCCTGGAACCGGACGCGCTCGCCCAGTGGGCGTCGGGCTGCGTCCCCGCGGCGGCCGCCAAGCAGCGCCTGGCGCTGATCGCCAAGGCCGTGCGGACCTTCAAGTCCCGGCCCGGCGTTTCCGTCTACATCGACGCCGGCAACCCCGGCTGGATCAGCGACCACAACATGATGGTGACCGCGCTCACCGAAGCGGGCATCGCGGAGGCCGACGGGTTCGCGCTGAACGTCTCCAACTTCCATACGACTCCGGTCACCCGCGCTTACGGAGACCGGCTCTCCGCCCTTCTCGGCGGCGCCCATTACGTCATCGACACGAGCCGCAACGGCAACGGCCCGCTGCCCCCGCCACCGGAGGGCGAAAAGAAGAAGAAGGAAGAACACAAGAAGGAGAAAGAAAAGGAGAAGGAGAAGGAGAAGGGGAAACAGGAAGCCGGTAAGCGGGAGGACGGCAAAGGAGGGAACGGTCGGCAGCAGCCCGTGCCGCACGCCGCCGGGGCCAGGAGGGCCGCCGGAACGCTGGAACCCGAGGGCACGGACGAAGCGGAACTGCAGGGCGAGGGCGAGGAGGAAGAGCACGAACCCGAGTCCTGGTGCAATCCGCCGGGCCGGGCACTCGGCTCCCGGCCCACGACCGCCACGGGGAACCCGCGCATCGACGCCTTCCTGTGGATCAAGCGCCCCGGGGAGTCCGACGGCGCCTGCCGCGGCGCCCCGCCCGCGGGCCGCTGGTGGGCGCAGTACGCGCTGGACCTCGCGCGCGCCACGCCGTCGTACCTCATGCCGCCGTCCCTGGAGTCCGGGCCGCCGGAAGTCCCCCTCCTGCCGTCCGTGCTGCCGCCCAACCCGCCGAGTGCCGCGCCGGCCGACGGCGCGCGGGCGCCCGCCGCTTCGGCCCCCGCGTCCGCTCCCGGGCCGGCGCCCGTGCCCGCTCCGGTCCCCGCGCCCGCCACGGGCCCGGCGGCCGGACCGTCCCAAGGCCCTGCTCACACCGCTCCCCCGGCGGCCCCGCCCGCCGGGCCGCCGACGGACCCGCCCGGCGACCGAACGGCCCCGCACGTTCCGGGCACGGACCCGGCAGGGCCGGGGCATCATGGGTGAGTGACTGCCGGGCAGGTCCGGAGCCGACGCGGGGGGCTGCGATGAACCCTGGGGAACGGGTCAACCGACGGGTGGCGTTCATCGCCGGCGCAGGGCACTCCGGTACGACGCTCCTCGGCCTGCTGCTGGGCACGCACACGTCGGTCTTCTACGCAGGAGAAGCGTGGAACAGCAGGCGCTTGGGCGCCGTGCAGGACAACGGGCAGACGGTGCACTGCATCTACTGCGGTGCCGGGTGCACCGTGTGGGCCGGTCTGCGCCCGGGCATCGACGGTCTGGGGCCGGCCGGCTCACCGGATCTCTACGAAACCCTGTCCGTGCGATCCGGACGGCCCGTCGTCGTCGAGTCGACCAAGGCCGTCGGCTGGATCGAGTTGCAGGAGGCGGCGGTGCGCGACGCCGTCCCGGCCCATCTCTTCCTTCTGGGCCGGGACGGCCGGGCCGTCGTGAATTCGCAGTTGCGCAAGTACCCTCGCGTCCCGGCGCGCGAGCACGCCCGGAAATGGGTGGAGCAGATCCGTGCCTCGGAGCGGCTCGCCGCCCGCTGGCCCGGCCCCGTGGCCCGCCTCCATTACGAGGACCTGGCCACGAGGACCGAAAGCGTGCTGCGGGGGCTGACCGCCTCCCTCGGTCTCGCCTTCGAGCCCGGGATGCTGAATCCCTGGCTCAGCGAGCAGCATCCGCTCGGCGGCAACAGCGGCACCCATTTCCTCCTCGCCCGTGCGCGCGGCTCCGGCGACGCGAACGGCGCCTCACCGGCGCACTTCACCGTCGACGCGAGCAAGAGGGAGCACTATTCCGGGCATCCGCCCGCCGTCGTCCTCGACCTGCGGTGGCAGCGGGAAATGCCGGCGGATGCCCTGGCCGTGTTCGACGAGGTCGCGGGCGAGGTCAACGTTCCCTACGCCAGGTGACCGGAGGCGTGAGGAGCCGTCGTGCGGGGTGCTCCGGGCGGCGGGCGCGGAGCGTCAGTAGTGCCAGCGCGGCTTGCCGCCCTCGCCGCCGCAGATGATGACCCGGCCCTGAGCGTCGTGCGTGCGCGACCCCGCATCGGCCGAACGGCAGTACTGGCCCGCCTTGTAGCAGTTGCCGGCGTTGGAGCGGATCTCGCACGTCGTACCGGCGTTGCGCGGCGCGGACGTACGGCCCGGGGCGCCGGCCGCATCGGTGTGCCCGGCGGCGGGCGCGGTCGCGGTCTTGCGCGGCGGCTTGGGCAGGACCGGCGAGGGCACCGTGCTGGGCGTGGGCGGGGCGGAGCGGGGCGCCGACGGAAGGGCCGACGGCGAGGAGGGGGACGGGGTCGTGGACGCCGAAGCGGACGCGGAGGGCGAGGACTTCTTGCCCGGCGAGGCGTCCTCGTCGCCCCCGGTGCAGCCGGCCAGCGTGAGCACGCCGGCCACGGCTATCGCGCAGGCGGTGGCCCAGCGACGGCGAAAGGCGGAGCGGGACGGGGACGAGGGAGAAACCGCAGAAGCCGGGGAGGCTTGGGAGGCTTGGGAGGAAGACATGACCAGGGAACTCCACGAGCGGAACGGGCAGGGAAAGCCGCACTTCGAAATCCGCGATTCCGCTTGCTGCGGACACGGAAATCGCTGCCGACACGTGGGGGGAACCAACTTGGCGCACCCACATTAGCGGCAGTACGCCACACAGGTGAACCAAGATCTCAGGGAAATGCGCGCTCGGCGATCCGCTCCGTTCTGGAATGATGGAGCCGTGGACGAAGAAGCCATCCCCGTGCTCCATGTCGAGAACGCGAGCGCAGCGGTCGCGTGGTATGCCCGCCTCGGTTTTGCCGAGCAGTGGGAACACCGCTTCGAGCCGGGTCTGCCCGCGTTCGTGGAGGTGGCGCGCGGTGCGGTGCGGCTGTTCCTGTCCGAGCACCGAGGGGACGCCCGGCCCGGCACGCTGATTTACCTGCGGGTCCGCGATGTCGACGCCGTCGCGGCCGAGTTCGGCGTTCCTCCCGTTTCCGCCCCGTGGGCGCGGGAGATCGAGTTGCAGGACCCCGACGGCAACCGGCTGCGCGTGGGCACTCCGGTGAGTTGACGGGCACGGCGCGCGGACGCCACCGACCGTCCGCCCGCCTACCCACGTGCCCGCCTTGCAACCATCCCCTCCGCGGCATTGACCGAATATCGACGTTTCGATGCGGTGAAGTGCGGATGCGCCGCTTCCCGACTTGGAGCTGTTGATCGCTGGCACTACCATCCAACTGGTTGCCTAAGTCAACTGCCGGCAATCGCACTGCCGCATCAGGAGGAATCACCCATGACCGCCACGGCGCAGCAGTTCCGCACCTACGTGGAGCGGAACCTCGACGTCCTGGGAGCCGAACCCACCAGGACGGCCGTCGTTCACCACGACCGCCGCGTCACCGCCGGCGAACTCCGCGACCTCGTCCACCGGATGGCCCGCGCGCTGCTCGCCCAGGGCATCGAGCGAGGGGACACCGTCACGCTGCTCAGCGGCAACCTGCCGGAGACGATCGCGGCCCGCTACGCCGCCAACCTGATCGGCTGCTCGGTCAACCACCTCTACAACAAGCTGGCGGCAGACGTTCAGGCCAACATCATGCGCGACGTCGAGACGCGCGCCCTGATAGCCGACCCCGCCTACGCCTCGCGCGCCGCCGAGCTGGCCGCGCTGACGGAGGTCCGCACCGTCCTCGCGCTGGGCCCGGCCGAGGTGGGCGCTGACCTGCTGGAGCTGTCCGCCGGGCAGTCGGCGGAGCCGCTCTCCGGCCTCGCCCGCCCCGAGGACATCTGCATGATCCGCCACACCGGCGGCACCACGGGTCACCCCAAGGCCATCTGCACCGCCTTCGAGCGGCTGCCCGGCTTCCAGGACGACGTCGACGAGATCCTCGAGCCGGAGGGCAAGGACGAGGACGGGATGCGGCAGCTGGTCTGCACGACGCTCGCCCACGCCGCCGGCCTGCTGGCCGACGTCACCCTCCGCACCAGCGGCGGCACGGTCGTCCTGCTCGACGACTTCGACCCCGCGGAGGTCCTCGCGGCGATCGAGCGCGAGCGCATCACCCACATGTTCCTGCTGCCGCCCCTGCTGTACCAGCTCATGGACCAGCCGGAGGTGGAGAGCACCGACACCTCCAGCCTGCGCAACATCACCTACGGCGGCTGCCAGTCCTCCCCCGCCCGGCTCGCCGCCGCCGTCCGGCGCTTCGGTTCCGTGCTGACGCAGTTCTACGGGCAGAACGAGGCGGGCGGCATCAGCGTCCTCGGCCCCGAGGACCACGACCCGGAGAACCCTGACCGGCTGCGCACCGCGGGCAAGGCCATGAAGGGCGTCGAGATCGCGATCCGCGACGAGTCCGGCCGCGACCTGCCCGCCGGGGAGCACGGCGAGGTCTGCGTGCGCTCGGAGCACATCATGCAGGGCTACTGGAAGCAGCCCGAGCTCACCGCCGAGGTCCTGCGGGACGGCTGGCTGCACACCGGCGACATCGGGTTCCTGGACGACGAGGGCTACCTGACCATCGTCGACCGGCTCAAGGACATGATCGTGGTGGTCGGCGGCCACGTGTACACCACCGAGCTCGAGGACCTCCTCAACACCCACCCGCAGGTCCTGCAGAGCGCCGTCTTCGGCGTCCCGGACGCCAACCGCATGGAGCAGGTCTACGCGGCGGTGGTGACCGTGCCCGGCAGCGAGCTCGACGAGAAGGAGCTGCGCGAGATGGTGCACCGGGAGCGGGGCGCCATGTACGAGCCGGCGCACATCTCCTTCATCGACGCCCTGCCCCTGACGGACGCGGGCAAGCCCGACAAGAAGCTCCTGCGCCGCGAGGCGGAAGCGGAGGCCGCGGCCTCCCTCTGACCCCGCCGGCCCGGCCGCGACCGGGCCCTCGTGGTCCGCGTACCGCCCCGCCGCCCTCGGCAGCGGGGCGCTCGTGCGTCAGCGCGCGGAGTCGGCGGCCGCGGATTCCGCGGCCTGTTCGGCGCGGAGTTGGGCGGCGACGGTGTCCGTCCGGGCCCGCAGGGCGAGGACGCGCTCGCCGGTCTTGGTGCCGTGCTGCGGGGGCTCGGCGGGGAGGACGGGGACGCCCTTGGCCCGGGCGGTGAGCAGCAGGCTGTCCATGACCTCGGGCTGCTGGGCCAGCAGGGCCGTGCTGAACATGTTCGCCCGCAGCGTCTTCTTCATGCCGAGCGCGCCGCGGTAGGTGATCTCGCACGCGACGTCCACGGTCTCCAGCCGCTGCTCGCCCGCCTGCTCCAGCGCGGCGAGCATGACGGAGGCGAGGCCCTCGACGACCTTGGTGACGACCCACTTCCGCCCGGGGAGCATGGGCAGGAGGTCCCGGATCCGGTCGATCTCACCGTCGAGCGCCTCCGTGGTCATGGCGCTGAAGGCGTCGTGCAACTGCAGGTGGACGACCTTCTCCCAAGGGATGTCCTCGCCGTCGAAGCCGACCGACTCGGGCCCGAAGCGCAGCGCGCCGATGCCGTCCAGCGGGCGCAGCGCCCTGGCGGTGACGGCGGGGACCTTGGGGTGACGGCAGATCAGGGCGCCGAGGGAGAACTCCCACTGCACGGGGGTGGGGGCGGCGGGGGCGGGCAGCGAGCGCAGGACGGAGAGGACCCAGTCGCCGGAGGCGTTCGTGCCGGCGCGCCCGGCGTCGACGCCGCGCTGCACGGCGTGGGCGACGTCCTTGCCGAAGGAGGTCGCCGCCGTCCCCACCTGGTCGCCCAGGCTCTTCACCCTGTTGAGTATGCCCATGCCCTGACCCCGTTTCACCTGCGATGTTCGTATGGCGGCGACACTTTACCCAGTGACCGGGCGGGGAGCGCCGGCGCGCCGAACCTGCGGTTCGACACCGTGCTGATGGGGCGCGGCACCTACGAGTCCGCTCACCGCGGAGATCACCACCCCGTACGCCCACCTGTGGCAGTACGTCTTCTCCCGGACGCTCGCCGGCGCCGGCCCGGCGGTCGAGGTCGTCCCGGGCGACGCGCTCGCGTTCGTCCGCGAGCTCAAGGAAGAAACGGGATGGCATGGGCATCTGGCTGTGCGGCGGCGGAGGGCTCGCGGGTACGCTGCTGCCCGAGATCGACGAACTGATCGTCAAGCCACCCGGTGGTCGCCGGCGGGACGGCCCTGCTCACCTGCACCAGGGGTCTCGACTAGCCTGAGGGCACGATGAACCGTTTGATGACGCCATGGGGCGAGCTGGACCTCACCCGTTTCCCCGAGGACCCCCGCGACCGGCTCCGTGCCTGGGACGCCGCCGACGAATACCTCCTCGGCCACCTGGCGGGGACCGCGGAGACCGCCGACGGCCCCACGGACCTGTCCGGCACAGTGGCCGTCCTGGGCGACCGGTGGGGCGCGATGACCACCGCGATCGCCGGGCAGGGGCACAGCCCCGTCCAGATCACCGACTCCTTCCTGGCCCAGCAGGCCACCCGCCTGAACCTCGAGCGCAACGGCGTCGCGCCCGGCGGCGCCACCCTCCTGTCGACGCAGGACGCCCCGCCGGAGCGCATCGACGTCCTGCTGGTCCGCGTACCCAAGAGCCTGGCACTCCTGGAGGACCAGCTGCACCGGCTCGCACCGCGGCTGCACGCCGGGAGCGTCGTCGGCACGGGCAAGGTCACCGAGATCCACACCTCGACGCTGAAGCTGTTCGAGCGGATCGTCGGCCCCACCCGCACCTCGCTGGCCGTGAAGAAGGCCCGGCTCATCTTCTGCTCGCCGGACCCCGCCCTCCCCCGGGCCACGAGCCCCTGGCCGTACGGCTACGCACTGCCGCTGGGCATCGGCCCGGCCTCCGGCCTGACGGTCACCAACCACGCCGGCATCTTCTGCGCCGAGCGGCTCGACATCGGCACCCGCTTCTTCCTGCGCAACCTGCCGCAGCGGCGCGGCCCCGAGCGCATCGTGGACCTCGGCTGCGGCAACGGCATCGTCGGCACGGCCGCGGCGCTCGCCAACCCGCAGGCCGAGGTGGTGTTCGTCGACGAGTCGTTCCAGGCGGTGGCATCCGCGGAGGCCACGTTCCGGGAGAACGCGGGCCCGCGGGCGGCGGCCGAGTTCCGGGTGGGCGACGGGCTGTCGGGGATGCCCGCCGAGTCCGTGGACCTGGTGCTCAACAACCCGCCCTTCCACTCCCACCAGTCGACCACCGACGCGACGGCCTGGCGCATGTTCACCGGTTCGCGTGCCGCACTGCGTCCGGGCGGGGAGCTGTGGGTCATCGGCAACCGCCACCTGGGGTACCACGTGAAGCTGCGCCGCCTCTTCGGCAACTGCGAGATCGTCGCGAGCGACGCGAAGTTCGTCGTCCTGAGGTCGGTTAAAAACTGAACTTTCCACCCGGAGCGACCCCACCGGCGGGCAGTGATTCAGATCACTGCCCGCCGGTGGTTTAAGGCTTCTTGGGGCAGCTGCACCCATGGCATGATCATGCCGTTACCGGCGGGTAGCCGTCCGGTTCACCCGCCCATGCCGTGTGATGCGGGCCGGAGTGCGGACTCCTCCGGCTCCGGTCCGCCCCCACCTCACGCTCCGAGGACCGAATTTGCGCAAGCCCGCACGATTCATCGCTTTACCCGTCATCACCGCGGCCTCCCTGCTCGCCACCGGCTGCTCCGCGGCCTCCGGGCCGTCCGGCAGTGACACGGGCGCAGGCACCGAGAAGGCCGCAGCGGCCCGTCCGCCGGCGGCGGAACCCCAGCTCGCCGTCCGGGCCGCCCCCGAGGGCGCGGGCGCGCCGAGTGCCGTGGCCCGCCCGTCGGGCTCCGGGAAGACCGCGCAGAAGTCCTCGCTGAAGGTCGCCTCGTTCGACCGCAGCAGCGGGCGCGCCGTCATCTCCGGTGCGGCGAAGCCCCCGAAGGGCCTGGCCCCCGGCCGCACCCCCACGCCCTCCGGTCCGGCCGGCAGCGGCGCCCCGGAGAAGCCGGCGAAGCCCCAGAAGAACGATCAGGTGGCCGTCGGCGACGTCATCGCCAGCGCCCCGGCCCCCGGTGCCCCCGACGGCGTCCTCGCCAAGGTCACCAAGGTGCTCGGCACGACCGACAAGGGCACCGAGGTCACCACCGCACCCGCCACGATGGGCGCCCTGCTGGGCGACGCCAAGGCCGGCGGATCGGTCCCCGTGGACCCCTCCACGGTCGGCGTCGAGCCGCTCGTCAAGGGCGTCAAGGTCTCGTGGGCGAAGACCGGGGACCTGCACTTCGGGCCCAAGGGCGCGAAGCTGCCGCTGGGCAACCTGCGGCTCGACGTCGGCACGTCCATCGCCACCGCCAAGGACGCCCCCGCGTCGGCCTCCGCGTCGGCATCGGGCTACGTCCAGCTGGCGCCCGAGGTGAACTTCGCCTACGACGGCGGCGGTTCGGGCTTCGGTGGTGCGCCCGCCAGTGCCTCGGTCTCGCTGTCGGGCGACTGGTCCTCCCAGTGGGAGCTCAAGGGCCAGGCCGCCGCCTCGACGGACGGCAAGCCGCTGCGGCTGCCGTTCGCCAAGCTGCACGCCTCGCCGGTCATCCAGGTCGGCGCGGTGCCGGTCGTGGTCAACCTCGGCCTCACCTGCTACCTGCAGGTGGACGCCGACGGCCACGTCAACGTCGACGTCAAGGAGGACCTCAAGGGAGGCTTCCGCGTCGGCGGCACGTACACCAAGGGCAAGGGCTGGACCCCGGTCAACACCTCCGACTTCTCGGCCACTTCGCCCCAGGCGTCGGTGTCCGCGGCCGGCAAGGTGAAGGCCGCGCTCGGCGCCGAGGCGTCCGTGGGTCTCTACGGCGCGGTCGGCGTCACCGCCGACGTCGCCCCGTACCTGCGGGCCGAGGTGGAGGGCCGGGCCGCTGCGGCCGCCGACGGCTCGGCCTCGGCCACCGGCAAGTGGAGCGCGTACGGCGGGCTGGACCTGGCCGGAGCCCTGCAGCTCCAGCTGAAGATCTTCGGCACGCCGATCTTCCAGAAGCCCATTCCGCTGGGCTCGCTCCACAAGGAGTGGAAGCTCGCGGGCGGAGAGGGAACCGTCTCCACGGCGGGCTCCCGCCGCAAGTAGGCTCCGCACCTGCGGGCAAGGGCACCGGTACGCGCCTCGAAGTGCGTGCCGGTGCCCTTTCCTTTGCCCTTGCTCTTTTCCTGGTTTCCCTCGCGGAACTCCTACGCCTTGGACGCGCGCAGCGAATAGACCATCGGGATGCGCGGGCGGCCCTCGGGCAGGCGGTAGACCGGGCAGCCGCCGCCCCGGCTGCCGCTGGTGTCCTGCGCCCGGACCATGCCGTCGAGGAACTCGAACAGCGTGAAGTCGTGCTCGTGCAGGAACTCCAGGCGCAGGCCCGCGGCGCTCACCGCACTGACGACGTCACCCATGGTGTGCTGCCACTCGACCGAGCGGTTGTGCCGGGTCGGGGCGCTCATGTCCGCGTACGATCCTGGCTCGTCGAAGGTGAGCGGCCCGCGGGCGAAGTAGTCCTCGGCGAAGGCACTGCCGTCCTCGCCCAGGCACATGGCCACGGGGTGGAACTCCGCCAGGTACAGGAAGCCGCCGGGCGCGACCAGCGAGGCCGCGGTGCGGGCCCAGCGCTCCAGGTCGGGCAGCCAGCACAGGGCCCCGAAGCCGGTGTAGACGACGTCGAAGGCCTCGCCCCGCAGCGCGGCGGGCGCCTCGTACACGTCCGCCTCGACGAACCGGGCCCGCTCCTCGCCCACTTCCGCCGCCAGCTTCCGCGCCGCCGCCACCGCCGGTCCGGAGAAGTCCAGGCCGGTCACGTCCGCGCCCTTGCGGGCCCAGGACAGCGTGTCGGTGCCGATGTGGCACTGCAGGTGCAGCAGCCGCTTGCCGGCGACGTCCCCGACCTCGTCCTGCTCGAATCCGCGCAGGTCGTTGCGGCCGGCCCTGAACCCGGCGAGGTCGTAGAAGGCGCTGTCCGTGTGCAGGGGGACCCGTTCGTCCCACAGGGCGCGGTTGGTCTCGCGCCAGTCCTCCGCGCGGCCGGCCCGCTCGCCGCCCGTCGGCTCGCCCTCCGTCCGCCCGCTGTCCGTCTGTCCGCTGTCCGTCGTCACCGGCGTGACGGTAGCGGGGGCGCTCGCGGCCACGCCAACGGATTTCCGGCCGCTCCGCGTGCGTCGGCCGCGTGCACGCCGGGGGGCGCGTGCCGTGGCGCGGCGGGCCGGTCGCACTGCGGGAGGGGCGTACGCAGCGACGGTTCGCGCGTTGTGCTGGGTAGGCAGGAGCGAGACGTCACGGATGCATACGTGCGTGACGGGACGAGAGCCATGGGAAGGAAGGCACGTTGATCCGTCTGGCGCGGGGCGCTACGGGGTTCCGGGGGCCGCACGAGGCCCCTCTGCCGCGGACCGAGGCGGCGCTGTTCCGGGCCGCCTGCTTCACCGCCGCCATGGAGGCCCGGGGGCGGGCCGGTGAGATGGTCCCCGGTGAGATGCACACGTTCCGCCACGCGACCCTGACCGACGGGTACGGCCGTGCGTTCACCGCGCTGGGCCACGCGCACCTGCCCGTGGTCGCCTTCACCACCGACGCGGTCTGCGAGGGCAAGCCGGTGCCCGGTTTCGCGGACCCGCCGCTGTGGGCGCAGGCCTTCGAGACGGCGGGGCTGCGGGTGATGGGCGTCAAGGAGCTCATGACGCCCCTGGAGGAGGTCGACGTGAGCGACCTGTCCCCGGCCGAGCTGACGGAGATCCGCTACTGGAAGCCCGCGTGCCTCGGGGACGTCCTGTTCAACTGGTGGGACTGACCGGGCCGCCGGCGGGGCCGCACCCGCCACCGGCCGGATCCCGCCCCTCCGGACGCGGACACGCGGTGTTACGGTCTGGTGTCCGTCGGCCGGAGGACGGTGAAGGCCGCAGAGCGAGAGAGGCGGAGGTGGCGTCGCGATGACCCCTCGCCGCAGTGCCGGGCCCGGCGAGCCGACCTTCACGGAGCGGGCGCGCCGGCAGCAGATCATCGAGAGCACCATCGACCTGATCTCCACCCGGGGGTATCCGGCGACGTCGCTGTCGGCGATCGCGGAGCGGGCCGGGATCTCCAAGGCGGCGGTCCTCTACCACTTCTCCTCGAAGGACAACCTCACGCGCGCGACGCTCGCGCAGGTGCTGGAGCAGTTCGGGGCGTACGTCACCGAGCGCGTGGAGCGGGAGGAGGATCCGCTGGACGCGCTCGTCGCCTACGTCCGGGCGATGGTCGGCTACCAGCAGGCCAACCGGCGCCACGTGCGGGTCATCACCGAGATGCTCCTCGACGACGAGGGCGGCACGCAGCTGAAGACCCCGGGCCGGCACGACACCGGCGGCCGCTGGCAGGCCCTGGCGGAGCTGCTGGCGGCCGGTCAGGCGGCGGGCCGGCTGCGCGCTTTCGACACGCGGGTAATGGCGCTCGCGATCGGCGGGGCGATCGACGGGGTGGTCTCGCACTGGCTCGCCCACCCGGACGTCGACCTCGCGGCGGCGGCCGAGGAGCTGGTGACGTTCACGCTCCTCGCGGTCCGGGCCTGAGACCGGGCCGGGCGCCCGTCCCGGCGCGCGCCTAGGCCCTGGCGAAGGCGGGCGCGCGCTCGGGCCGTATCCCGATGCCGCCCAGGTAGGCGGTGACCGTGCGCAGGGGCGGCACCCGGCGCAGGAGGCGCATCGGCACGGGCAGGCCGGCGGCCTCCAGGGTGCCGTCGAGGGCGCTGCGGATCAGCCGGTGCTCGCCCAGCTGCGACTGCTGCACCAGGGCCGTCGGCAGCCGCCGGCGCTGCTGCACGCGCGCCAGGTCGTGGAGGCGCACCGTTCCCTCGCGCAGCGGCCGGGCGAGGATGCGGGCGGCCGCCACGGCGTCCTGGATCGCGAGGTTGACGCCGACGCCGCCGACGGGTGACATGGTGTGGGCCGCGTCGCCGATGCAGAGCAGGCCTGCCGCATACCAGCGCGGCAGGCGCCCCATGGTCACATCCAGCAGCTTGACGTCGTCCCAGGAGCGGATCGCGCCGGTGACGTCCGCGTCCCAGCCGAAGAGGCCGCCGAGGCGGTCGCGGAACCACTGCACGTCGCGGGTGCGCAGTTCCGCGTCGCGGCCCTTGGCGATGAGGTAGGAGGTCTGGAAGTACGCGCCCCGGTCCATCGTGACCGCGGCCTGCCCGCCGCCGAAGCGGGCGAAGACACGGCCGTCCTTGACGCCGCCGCGGGGTGCGTCCACGCGGACCTGCCAGACGTCCATGGGGACGTCGAATGCGTCCGGGACGAGGCCGGCTTCCCTGCGGACGACGGAGCGGCGGCCGTCGCAGCCGACGGTCAGGTCGGCGGCGATCTCGCCGGGGGTGCCGTCCTCTGTGGTGTAGCGCACGCCGGTGACGCGGCCGCCTTCCTTGCGCAAACCCGTGACCTCGGTGCACATGCGCAGGGTGAAGGAGGGTTCGGCGGCGGCAGAGCTCGCCAGCAGGTCGAGGAAGTCCCACTGGGGGACCATGGCGATGTACTTGTGGCGGCCGGGCAGGCGGCGGAAGTCGGCCGCGACGACGGTGGTGCCGGCGATCTCCATCCGCATCTCCTCCAGCTTGGGGAAGGGCAGTTCCGCGAACCGCTCCCCGAGGCCGAGCTCGTCCAGCAGCCGCAGGGTGGAGGGGTGGACGGTGTCGCCCCGGAAGTCGCGCAGGAAGTCGCGGTGCTTCTCCAGGACGGTCACCCGGATGCCGGCCCTGGCCAGCAGCAGCCCCAGCATCATGCCCGCAGGTCCGCCGCCCACCACGCAGCACGTCGTGTTTTCCATGCTTCCCGCCTCTCGCCGCGCGCTGATCCGCGCATGACTCTGACCGATCGGTCAGTAATCTAACCGATCGGTTAGTCGCCGCTTCGGGAGGGGCCGAGAAGACGTCAGAAACGAGGGGGCCCTGCGGTCTTCACGCCGTCAGCGCTTCCCCTTCCGCCGCGTCGGCACCCGCCGCCGCGGCGGCCGCCAGCCGCTCCATCGACAGGTTCAGCACGGAGGCCAGGGCCGCGATCGTGAAGAAGGCGGGCGTCGGCGCGCGGCCGGTCTCGATCTTGCGGAGCGTCTCCGCGGACAGGCCCGAGGCGGCGGCGATCTCCACCATGCTCCGCTCGCCGCGCGCCTCGCGCAGCAGGGCGCCGAGCATCTCGCCGCGCTGCCGCTCCCAGGGGGTCAAAGGGGTCCTCACCATGCCCCCGATAGTAGACCGTGATACTAATACCGGTATAAGAATTGGATGCCTACCGAGGGGGTTCGGAAACCATGGTGGAGATCAAGACCGACGGGGAGCTGGAGGCCATGCGCGCGGCGGGCCGTGTCGTCGCCCACGCGCTGGCCGCGGTGCGCGACGCCGCGAAGACCGGTGTACGGCTGCGGGAGCTGGACGAGGCGGCGCGCACCGTGCTGAGCGAGGCCGGGGCACGTTCCCCCTTCCTGGGCTACCGGCCCTCCTTCGCTCCCACGCCCTTCCCGGCCGTGATCTGCGCATCGGTCAACGACGCCGTCGTGCACGGCATACCGGACGGCTACGCGCTGCGCGACGGCGACCTGGTCAGCATCGACTGCGGCGCGCAGCTCGACGGGTGGGCGGGTGACTCCGCCGTGAGCTTCGTCGTCGGCTCGCCCCGGCCGGCCGACACCGCCCTCATCGACGCCACCCGGCGGGCCCTGGACGCCGCGATCGCCGCGGCCGTCGTCGGCAACCGCATCGGGGACATCTCCCACGCCGTCTCCACCGTCGCCCGCGCCGGGCGCTACGGCATGCCCGAGGACTTCGGCGGCCACGGCATCGGCCGGCAGATGCACGAGGACCCGCACGTCCCCAACTGGGGCCGCCCCCGCAGGGGCCTGCCCCTGCGGCACGGCCTGGTCCTCGCGCTGGAGCCCATGCTCATGGCGGGCGGGCGCAACGACTACCGCACGGACCCCGACGGGTGGACGCTGCGCACCACCGACGGCAGCCGCGCCGCGCACATCGAGCACACGGTCGCCATCACGGACGACGGCCCGCAGGTGCTCACGCTGCCGTGAGTCCACCGCCTCCTCAGACGGAGAACTGCCGCATCAGCCGCACCCCTTGGGCCGCCGTCACGTGCGGCAGGTACGCCTTGCCGATGGCGCGGGTGATGGCAGGGAGGGCTGCCGGGTCCGGATAAGCCATGTACATGGGCCGGTACTGCGGCTGGAACTTGGATTTGAAGTTCAGGAGCGACCGGAAGCCGTAGACCGGTTCGAGGACCTTCCCCCCGTAGTCGAGGATCCGCTGGAGCGCCGCCGGCGGTTCCTCCGTGGCCTTGCGGGCGAGCGGGGCGCCCGAGAGGCTGAGGAAGCGGGCTCCCTCCTCCTGGAAGCCCAGCGCGGCGGAGGCGATGAGGAACTCCATGGAGCCGCGGAACCCGGCGGCCCGGCGCCGCATGAAGTCCAGCGTCCAGCCGACCGGCCGGCCCTCTGCGTACACCGGCATCCAGCTGGTGATCCCGTGCACCGTGCGGTCGCCGTCCACCGCGATCAGGCAGCGCACGGCCGGGTCGTCGAGCTCGTCCAGACCGCCGAGGGTGAAGCCCATCTCGGGCAGGCCCTTGTCGGCGACCCACTCCTCGGAGATCGAGCGCACCTGGTCGGTGATGGCCACCGGGGCGTCGGGGTAGGACCACCACTCGGCGGTGATGCCCTCCTTCTTGGCCTTGTTCAGGGCGGTCCGCACGTCCTGCCACTTCTTGCCGGTGAAGGCCAGGTCGGGCAGCGGGACGACGGTGTCCTCGGCGACCTGCACCGAGCGCCAGCCCAGGGCCTCCGCCGCGGCGCGGGACTCCTCGCCGACGCTGTAGAAGCACGGCGTCCAGCCGCGCTCGTCGCAGTGGCGCGCGAAGCCCGCGACGGCCCCGGCCCGCGCGTCGGGCGCGCCGAAGGGCTCGCCGGTGGTCAGGGCCACGGTGGCGACCACGCGGTAGGCGACGGCGGCCCGGCCCTGCTCGTCGAACCAGTAGTAGTTGCCGTCCCAGGTGGTGAGGTAGCTGAGCGTCGATCCGCCGTGGGCGACGAGGAGTGCGCGGGCGCGTACGGCGGCGTCGGCGTCGGTGTGCAGGCGCGGGCGGCGGAAGGTGACCAGCAGCGCGATCAGGGTGACGAGCCAGAAGACGAGCCCGCAGTAGTGGAACAGTGCCTGCGCGGTCCCGCCGACCGGCACCGGCCAGTCGGTGAAGGTGGCGAGGAGCGTCGGCGGCAGGAACTCCGAGGCCAGCCCGGAGAAGAGCACCGACGGCGTGGCCTCGGGGTCGTACTGGTCGCGCACCGCGTAGCCGATGCCGACGTACGCGGCGCAGGCCAGGACGAGCGCCCCGCCGGTCACGGCCGCGAGCCCGCGCGTGGCGGAGCGCGGCAGCCGCAGGTCGAAGCGGGCGCGGGTGACGATCAGGAGGACGACGATCAGGACGGGCAGCAGCATCTGCTCGGCGAAGGCCTGGGCGTACGTGGAGCGTTCGGCGGGTTCGGCCCATCCGGCGGGATGGCTGAGGAAGTCGTCCAGCCACCAGGAGAAGAGGGCGATCCAGGCGAGGTGGACGAGGACGGCCAGCGTCCAGGCGAGCCGCAGCCCGCGGCGCAGTCCTTCGGCGAGGACGAGCATCAGGGCGGGGACGAGCACGGCCATGACCGTGGCCGGAGAGTCGTAGAAGTTGCGCAGGGCGTGGACGAAGTGGCAGTCCTCCTGCGAGGCGGCGCAGGCGTCGGCGACCTCCTCACCGGTGGGCTGCACGGAGACGTAGAGCTGGAAGGAGTTGAGGGGCCCGTAGGCGTCCCGGTAGAGGATCGCGACCATCGGGCCGATCGCGGCGGCGGCCACGACGATCGCGACGAGGACGCGGGCCTCGGTGTGGGAGGAGTGCCGCAGGCGCAGGGGCCCGCTCCGGTGGTACAGCAGAGCGCCGAGGAGGAGGCCGACGACGGCGCCGCCGAGGCGCAGGACGCCCTGGAGGTGGCCGACGTAGAGGGCCATGACGAGGGCGAAGGCGACGATGCCGAGGCGGGTGCGGCGGCGCCACAGGGCGGTGAGCCGGTAGCTGAGGACGCCGCCGACGGCGAGGGCGCCGACGCTCGGGGAGACCGCGAGGTCGCCGGCGAGCTCCTCCAGCCACCACTCCCCCGCGAGGTTGCCGAGCTGGACGATGCCGGCGCCGAGGAGCGTGCCGAGGATCTGCCCGCCGACGAGGACAGCCGCGGTGCGGGCCACGCCCAGGCGCCGCTCGGAGGGGGTGACGAGGAGCAGGATGATGACGGTGGAGCCGATGTAGCCGCCGAGCCCGGGGCACCACAGCAAGGAGCTGACCGGCGTCCACCAGCGGCCTTCGGCGAGGGCGGGCACGCCGACGGCGACGGCTTCCGTGCGGTGGGGGCCCGGCCCGCTGCCGAGGCTGCCGGTGACCGCCCCGACGGTCCACAGCACCGCGAGGAAGGCGAGGGTGAAGGGGGCGTGCCGGACGGGGGCGAGCGTCCGGTCGAGGGTGACGCGCCAGGGGTGGGTGCTGTCACCGGTGGTGGGCGCGGGCGGCGGGGCGGTGGTCTCGCTCATCGGATCAGTCCCGTCTCCCGGGCGATCCAGGGCAGTTGTCTCTCCAGGCCGGGCCGCCAGACCTGCCAGCTGTGGCCGCCGGGGAGCAGGACCCATTCGGCCCGCATCCCGGCCCTGACGGCGGCCTCGTACACCTTGCGCTGCTGGGGCCGGTAGGTGCCGTCGTCGCTGCCGGCGACGAAGGCGGCCTTGGTGCCGGGGAAGCGCTGCCGCGCCATGACGTCGAGGGGGTTGACCGCGGTGAAGGCCGCGGTGTCGCCGCCGAAGGCCGCCTCGATGGTCTTCTGCCGGCTGCCGAGGGTGGGCGCCTCCTGGCCGGAGATGTCGTTGACGACCCCGTAGACCGCGGGGGCGTTGACGCCGAGCTGGAGCGAGCAGGTCCCGCCGAAGGAGATGCCGGAGATCGCCCAGGAGGTGCGGTCGGCGGCGACCTGGAGGTGGGAGCGGATCCAGTCCGGGACGTCGCCGGCCAGATAGGTCTGGACGTTGCCGAGCCGGGAGTCCAGGCAGAGGGTGTTGGCGAACTGCGAGCCGAGCGGGTCCACGACGACGACCACGGGTGCGAGGCCGCGGTGTTCACCGGCGAAGGCGTTCATCATGTCGACGAGCCGCCCGGAGTTGATCCAGTCGCCGGGCGAGCCGGGCTGGCCGGCCATGAGGACGACGACGGGGAGCAGGGGGCGCGGGGAGGCCCGGTAGGCGGGCGGCAGGTAGACGTAGGCGCTGCGCGCGTCGAAGCCGGAACGGGTGCCGGGGACGGAGGACTTGGACAGGGTGCCGTTGCGGGCCATGCCCGCGGGCGGGTGCCAGACGTCGGCGATCGCCTTCCCCGCGGGGACGCGCAGGGCGGGTTCGGTGCGGCCGGTGGCGTCGGCGATGCTCGTGGTCTTCGTGAGCCAGGAGTTGAGGGCCGAGCGCGCGGTGGGGTACTGGTCGAAGTGCCGATTGATCTCGGAGGCGCCCACCAGCACCACGAGGAGGGCGGCGAGGGCGGCGCCGGCCCGGTACCGGGGGCGCAGCAGCGGGATGCGGAAGGCGGCGAGGCAGACCCCGAGGAGGGCGATCCCGGCCCAGATCACCACGGCGAGGGGCAGGGGGTCGGGGAAGGGCTGCCACCAGTCGTCGACCGCGGTCTGCAGGAGCCAGGTGAGGACGGCGGCCAGCAGGACGGCGAGCGGGGCCCACCGGGTCCACCAGGTGCGGCGGCGGGAGAGGAGGAGCACCGCCAGGGCGCACAGCCCCAGGGCCAGCAGGGCCAGCGGAATCCATCCGCTCACCAGGGACCAGTCCAGCGGGCCTGCCGCGATCCGCATCCGACGCACCTCCCTGAAAATGCTACATATCCCCCTAAAGTCAGCAACTCGGGAAGGCGCGTCGCGGCCCTTGCCAGTCACGGGGGGCGGTGGGAGATTCTCGGTGGCCCCGTCCGGCCGTTCAGCCGAATGCGTTTCCCGCGAAGGAGATGCCTCGTGCCCACGACGTCGACAGGGAGCGGCAGAGCCGGCGCACTCGTTCTGCCCCAGGCCCCCGAAGGATTCCGCAAGGTCCTCAAGGCACTGCGCGCCCGGCCTCCCCTGCGGAGCGCCCGGCTGCCCGCGGAGCCGCCCTGGCGCAGCCGGTTCGTCGCGCCGGGCGGCGCCGGAGCGGTGACGAGCCTGCGGGAGTTCGGCTATCGCGACGAGGAGCTGTGGCGGTGGAGGGGGCGGGTCGACGACGCCGCGATCGCCGGCCCGTGGCGCGTCCTGACGGACGAGGGGCTGGACTGCCTCACCACGGTGTGCCGGCAGCTCGAAGGGGCGGCGCAGGACGCCGGGTTCACCGCGACGCGCCGACTGCGCGCCGCCGACCTGCTCTCGCCGTTCATCGCGAACATGATCCGCGACCGGGACTTCCTCCTCGCCTGCTCGAAACGGGTCGGCGTCCCGCTGATCCCCCATCCGCTGCGGCTGCCCACGGCCCAGATCAATTACGGCGAGGGCCGCGGCCGGCAGGGCGGCGTCCGCTGGCACCGCGACGGCATGGATTACGTCTTCACCCTTCAGCTGAGCGGCTACGAGGACTACGACGGCGGCCGGTTCACCTACTTCCAGGGGCGCACGGACGAATTCCCCGGGCCGGGGCGGCAGGATTCCCGCTTCCGGGAGGCGGACTGCGGGGAGCGCGGCGCCACGCTGTTCCTCCACGGCAGCCGTATCTTCCACGCGGTCACACCCGTGACGAAGGGCCATCGGGTGACCTTGGTCGTCTCGCTCTTCTGCCCCTATTTCGCGCGGCAGGATTCGAATACGTTCTGGCACCTGGCGGCCGACGACGGCATTCCGGCGACCGTTCCCTGCTGGCTGCGCCTGAAGCGTCCCGTGCGGAATCCCGCCGTGGATTACAGCCTGCGCGCCGGCAGCCCCGTCGTCACGTGGGACGACCTCCGCTAGGCCCGGGGGTGCGCTCGGCGGCACGGGCGGCGTCCGCCGGGCGCGCAGGGGCAATCCGGCGCGCTCCCCGGCGTGCGCGCACGGCTGCGATACCGCGGGCGGGGAAGGGCGCGCCGGGCGGCGCAGGAAAAGAGCGGGCCACAGATCATTTCCCTTCCGGGCACCGATTCCCGCCCTGTCCGTAACGGCCCGTAAGGCGCTGCCATTTGATCCATGCCATGCACATGCATACCCGGAACGGCGAGCAGAAGGACCATTTTTCACATGAGGCCTGGTGAGGCCGGAACCCCGCGCTCAGCGCGCTGCCGCCGCCACCCTTTTCGAACAGGAATCCATGCCATCCGTATGGTCATCACATCGCCCTCGATCAAGTAATACGCTCCGAAAAAAGTGGCCGGAACAAATATCCCCCGGCCCAACCCGGCCATGATTCGCTGACCGCGTATGTACGCATACCGCCCGACCACGGCGAGGAGAAGTTGATGGCCGAAGTCAAGAAAATGATCACTCCGACGCCCACGGCGTCGTCGCGCCCCTGCGGGTTCGTCTCACCCGACAAGGGCAACGCACCGACGATCACCCCGGTGCCGAAGGCGGAGTCCGTCCGCGCGGAGACCGAGGAGAAGGCGCCGGTCACACCTGCCTAGTCGTCCCGGCGCACCGGATCCGACGGGCCCGCCGCGATCCACGCCCGCGGCGGGCCCGTTCCACGAGCGCTCTCCCCCGGCCCGCCCGGGCCCGTTCCGGCCCGGTGCGGCCCGGCCCGTTCGAATCGCACCGTTTCCAGGAGGAAGTCCACCGATGTCGGCTCCGGTTTACCAGTCCTCCCGCTACGTCCGTACGATGCGCACCGCCAAGGACCGTGACTTCGCCCGGTTCGGCGGCCGGCTCGACGCCTACGACGGCACCGAGCGCACGGTGGCCTTCCACTCCCTCTTCGGCAACGCCCGCCTGGTGGACCGCGACACGGTCGAACTGCTCCGCGAAGCCGCCGGGGGCATCCCCCTGGACCTGCTGCGCGAGCGGGCCGGCAGCGAGACCGTCGACAGCCTGATCGAGGCACAGTACCTCGTGGAGGCCGGACACGACGAAGCGGCGCAGATCGACGAACTCCTCGCCGCCCGGGGCGAGGCGCTCAGCAGCGGCGTCTTCCACTCCTCCATCCAGCTGGTGCTGACCAACGCGTGCAACTTCTCCTGTCAGGGCTGTTTCGCCTACAACTTCGACGGCGGAGTCGAGGAGCGCAACACCTCCGGGGAGTCCGTCAAGCCGGGCCCGGTCCTCGTCCAGCTGCGCACCGCGCGCGGCGACAGCGGGCCGACGCTGGCCCGCGGCGACTGGAACGAGGGCACCGACGGCGCCCGCAACCCCTCGATGCACATGTCCCCGCAGGTGGCGGAGAAGACGCTGCGCGAAGCGGTGGCGCTGCGCAAGGCCAACGGCGGCGGCGAGCTCACCGTGTCCTTCTTCGGCGGCGAGCCGACCCTCGCCCGCAACACGATCCTGCACATCCTGCGCACCTTCGGGCACTTCCACGACGGCGTCTCGCTATCGTACGACATGACGAGCAACGGCTCGCGCATCGACGCCGAGCTGCTGCAGGCTCTCGCCGACTACCGGGTCTCGACCACCGTGTCGATCGACTACCTCGTCCCCGAGACCGGCGAGTTCCGCGGCGGGCAGCAGCAGCGCACGCCGTGGCCGGTGGTACGCAAGGCCATCCTCGACATGAAGGCCGCGGGCGTGCCCGTCAGCATCACCACCGTCCTGTCGCAGTACACCTGGGACAAGTGGGGCACCCCGCTGATCGACTTCGTCGCCGAGGCCGGCCTGGACTCCCTGGACGTGATCGTCTCCTTCCAGGCGCGCGAGTTCTTCGAGCAGCACAGCCCGCACGACGTGGCGCAGAAGCTGCTGTCCGCCGTCGACTACGGGCGCGAGCGCGGCGTCCAGCTCAGCGGCTACTGGTACCAGACGTTCCAGATGATCGCCGACGAGGCGAAGTGGGCGGCCCAGGCCGACTACAAGACGTGCCCGGCCGTGGGCCGGCAGCTGTCCATCGAGCCCAACGGCAGTGTGTTCGCCTGCAAGGCGACGGCTCGCAAGCTCGGCACCATCGACGACTGGCGGGGCGTGTTCAACTCCTCGGCCTACCGCGACTACGGCATGCGCGCCTACACCAACGGGCCCGGCTGCCAGGGCTGCGAGCTCCAGGGCACGTGTTCGGGCGGCTCGGCGGGCGCCCTGGAGGAGGAGAACGGATCCATCCAGGTGATGTCCCCGGGCTACTGCGCGTACATGCGCGAAGTCGTGCAGGGGCTGCTGGAGCGCCACCACGCCCAGTTCTGCGCGGGCGTCTGAGGAGCCCGGCCGATGCCGACGATCGGTCTCAACTTCGGGCACGACGGGGGCGCGGCGCTGGTCCGCCCCGGGGGCCTCCACGTCATCGAGGGCGAACGGCAGGTGGGGCTGCGGCACGTGTGCGGCGGCAACGCCCGGTTCGCCGACGAGATCGGCCACTGGGTGAACCGGCTGCACGCGCTCGCGCGCGGCCCGGTCACCGCGGTCGCCGTCGCCGACTGGTACACCCCCGCGTGCCGGATCCTGCCCGGGGGGCTCGTCGAGCTCGTCTCCGAGGACATCACGTGGAGCCGTCCGGGCGACGCCCTGGCCACGTCCGTGCTGCGCCCGGTCAAGTCCGTGGACTGGCCGCTCGCCGACGGCCCGGCCGGCCCGCTGCCCGTCGTGGCCGTGCGCCACCACTACGCGCACGCGGCCCTGGCCTACTACACCTCCGGGGCGGCCAAGGCCCTCACCCTCGTCCTGGACGGCACCGGCAACTACGCCGAGTGCGGCATGGTGTGCCTGGGCGACGGCCCGTCGCTCACGCCCGTCCTGTCCTTCAACAACCGCACCGGCCCCCGCTTCGGGCTGGTCTACGAGGCACTGGCCCGCCGGGTGCACGGCGGGCAGTTCGACACGGGCAAGCTGCTGGGCCTGGCCGCCACCGGCGCCACCGACCCGGAGCTGCTGCCGGTGCTGCGCACGATGCTCGCCGGGGAGCGCGCCCGGCGCGCCGCGCCCGACCTCCTCGCACCCCTCGGCGGCCAGGCGCCCGCCGGCAGCGCCCTGCGGTACGAGGACACCTGGTATCCGTACGACGAAGACGCGGGCGGCTACCTCGACGGACTGCTGGCCGACGCCACCGACGACGACGTGGTGCACTCCTACGGCGGCGTCTTCCCCGACGAGATCCGCACCCCGCGCGGGCGCCGCTACCTCGTGGGCCACAGCCCGGGCGACCCGGTGTGCCGCGCCCTGGCCGCCACGCTCCAGACGGCCGTCGAGGAAGACCTCGCCCACCTCGCCGCCGGGCTCCACGAGCGCCACCCCGGCTATCCCGTGCTCTGCTACGCCGGGGGCTGCGCCCTGAACATCACGGCGAACACCCGCGTCGCGGAGAGCGGTCTGTTCACCCGGGTCTCCATCCCCACCTGCTGCGACGACTCGGGGATCGCGCTGGGCGCGGCGCTGGCCGTGGCCGCGCCGGAGGACCGGCCGGCCGCCGGCGGGGTCCGTCCCGGTGCGGACCTCGCCTACTGCGGGCCCCCGCTCACGGGGCGCGGGCCGCTGCGCACCGGGCGGACCCGGCTGACGCCGGCGAGCGACACCGCCCTCGTCGACCACGTGGCCGCCCTGCTCGCCGAGCGCAAGTGCGTGGCGTGGCTGGCCGGCGGGATGGAGACCGGGCCGCGGGCCCTGGGGCACCGGTCGCTGCTCGTCTCGCCGCACTGGACCGGCGCCCGGCGCCACGTCTCGCAGACCATCAAGCGGCGCGAGTGGTTCCGTCCGGTGGCCCCGCTGTGCCCCGCCGAGGTGGCCGACGCCTACTTCACCGGCCCCCTCGACCACACCGGCACGATGCTGTTCGCGGTGCGCGTCCGCGAGGAGATGGCGGAGCTGCTCGCGGAGGTGCGGCACATCGACGGCACCGCGCGGCTGCAGACCCTGCACGCCGCGGAGCACCCGCTGCTGCACCACCTGTGCCACGCGGTGGCCCGCCGCACCGGACTGCCGATCCTCATCAACACCAGCGCCAACGGCGGCGGACGGCCCATCCTCAACGACCTCGGGGACGCGCTGGAGCTGCTGGACACCACGGCCCTGGACGCCGTCGTCCTGGCCGACGAGCGGGCCGTCATCACCTGACGGCCCCGGTGACCGACCGCCCCGCCCGCCCCGCCCGTGGAGCACGATTCACAAGGAGCACCGAACATGGCGAGGACCCAGCTCAGGGACATCCGCAAGGAGCTGCCCCTGCGTGTGCTGTCCCCCGAGGACTGGGAGCACTGGACCACCCGCGGCCACGTCGTCGTCCGGCAGGCCGTGCCCGGCGAGAACGTCGAGCGGCTGGCGAAGGCCCTGTGGGAGTTCGAGGACATGACGCCCGGCGACCCCTCCACCTGGTACGCGGGCCGCACGGACAACCAGCGGCTGCCCGGTCACAGCGGCCTGGTGGAGATCTACAACCACCAGGCCATGTGGGACAACCGGCAGACGCAGCGGGTGTACGACGCGTTCGTCGACATCTGGGACACCACCGACCTGTGGGTCGTGATCGACTTCGCCAACGTCAACCCGCCCAACCGCGGCAGCCGCGAGTTCGAGGGTTTCGTCCACTGGGACGTCGACACCTCGCGGCGGCCGCTGCCCATCAGCTGCCAGGGTGTGCTCTCGGTCAGCGAGGGCAACGAGGAGATCGGCGGCTTCCAGTGCGTGCCCGGCATCTTCGAGAAGCTGGACAGCTGGCTGGAGGAGCAGCCGCCGGACCGCGACCCGATGACGCCGGACATCACCGGCTACGAGATCGAGACGCTGCGCGTGGACCCCGGCGACCTGATCATCTTCAACAGCCTGCTGCCGCACGGAGTGCGCCCGAACCGCTCCGCGGACCGGGTGCGTATGGCACAGTACATCTCCATGGCGCCCGCCCTGGAGGACGACGCCGCGCTGCGGGACAGCCGCGTACGGTTCTGGCGGGACCGGATCCCGCCGCACGAGCACGAGCACCACGGAAGCCCTCGCAAGAAGGAGCGCGAGCTCTACGGGCGCGCCGAGCTCACTGCGCTGGGCGAGCGGCTCCTGGGGCTCACGAGTTGGTCGTGACCGCGCCGGGCGGCGGGGCCGCGGGGCACGGCCGGACGCGGAGTGAGATCCCTTGACCGACACCGGCGCACCGGTCCGCAAGCCCGTGCTGGGCAGCCGCTTCCGCTGGCTGTGGTCGTCGTCCGTGGCGTCCAACGCCGGGGACGGCGTCACCCGCACCCTGCTGCCCCTGCTGGTGGTCGCGAGCCACCCGCAGCCGATGGTGGTGGCCGGGCTCACGGCGGTCAACATGCTGCCGTGGCTGCTGTTCGCGCTGCCCGCGGGCGTCCTGGCGGACCGCCACGACCGGCGGCGCATCCTGCTGGTCAGCAACGTCACGCGCGCGGCCGCGCTGCTGGCGGCCGTGGCCGCGTTCGCGGCGGGCACGTCCCTGGCCGTGCTGTACGTGCTGTCGTTCGTCCTCGGCATCGCCGAGACCCTGGCGGAGACCGCGGCGCCCGCGATGCTGCCCGACATCGTGGCATCGGAGCATCTGGAGCACGCCAACGGCAGGCTGTTCGCCCCGCAGATCATCCTCAACGAGATGGCGGGACCGCCGCTGGCCGGTCTCCTGGTCGGGGTCGGCGCGACCCTGGCCCTGGCGACGGGCGGTGCGCTCTACGGGCTCGCCGCCGTCCTGCTGCTGGGCCTGGCCGGAGTCAGGGCCGCCCCGCGCGCGGCGCCCCCGCCCGGCACGTCCGCGGCCCGGTCCCTGTGGCAGGACCTGCGCACGGGCGTCTCCTTCGTGCTCACGCGCGCGGCGCTCACCCGCACGCTGGCCGCAAGCGCCCTCTACGGCCTGGTGTACTCCGCGACGTTCTCGATGCTGGTGCTGCTCGCCTACCGCACCCTGCACCTGCACGCCACGGGCTACGGGCTGCTGCTGACCGTCGGATCCGTCGGCTCGATCGCGGGCACGTGGCTCGCGCCCCGGCTGGCGCGGCGGCTGCCCACCCTCGTCCTGGCGCAGTGGTCGCTGATCCTGTCGGGCGCGGCCTACGTCGGGCTGGGGCTGGCGGACGGCACCGTCCTCGCGGGGGCCGCGATCTTCTGCAACGGCGTCTTCATGATGAGCTGGAACATCCCGGTCCTGTCCCTGCGCCAGCGGTTCGCGCCGCCGGAACTGCAGGGCCGCGTGATGAGCGTGTCACGGCTGTGTTCGTGGGGAACGATGCCGATCGGAGCGGCCCTCGGCGGCCTGCTCGCCCGCACGACGTCCGTCACCACCGTCTTCGTTACGTCCGGGGCCGTCCTGATCCTGGGATCCGTCGCCCTGCTCGCGCCGCTGCGCCAGGACGTGCTCGCCGGCGAACAGCCGGAGACCGCCCGCGTACCGCGGCAGCACACCGACACCGAAAGAGGAGAGCATGACCGCGGAAGCGTATGACACCGTGATCGTCGGCGGCGGCCCGGCCGGCCTCAACGCGGCGCTGTACCTGGGCAGGTCGCGCAGGCGCGTCGCCCTGGTCGACTCCGGCGACGCCCGGAACATGGCGGCCGGCGTCATGCACAACGTGCTCACCAACGACGGGGTGACCATCGCGGACTTCCGGGCCCGCGCCCGCGCCGAAATCTCCCGCTACGGCGTGGAGTTCCTCGACGACGAGGTGATCTCCGTGGCCCCCGAGGGCGACCGCCTGGTGACGACGGCCAAGGAGTCCGGGGCGCTCACGAGCCGCACGGTGCTCTACGCGGCGGGCGTGCGCTCGAAGCTGCCGGACGTGCCGGGGCTCGCCGCACTGTGGGGCAAGGGCGTCTTCGAGTGCCCGTACTGCCACGCCTACGAGGTGCGCGACGGGGACTTCGGCGTCTACGGCGGTGCGGTGCCCGGCGAGTGCCTGGCCGCGACCCTGACCGCCTGGACCTCCTCGCTCACCTATCTGTCGGACCGGCGGGAGCTGCCCGAGGAGGAGCGGGGGTTCCTGGCCGCCTCCGGGGTGACCACCGTGCCCGACGAGGTCGTCGGCGTCTCGGCCCACGGCGACGGGGTCGCCGTCGAGCTGGCAGGCGGCCGCTCGCTGGTCTTCACCGCCCTGTTCCTGCACATGGACACGGAGCCGCGCGTGGAGCCGCTGCGCCCCTGGCTGCAGGCCGCCGACCTCACGTCGGTCCAGACCGACGAGCGCGGCCGGACCTCGCTGCCCCGTCTGTACGTGGCCGGCGACCTGGGCAAGAACATGCAGCAGGCGGCCATGGCCGCCGCCAGCGGCGGGCTCGCCGCCATGGCGATCAACGCCGACCTGGTCCGCGAGGACCGGCCCGGCGCGCTCTACGACCTGCCGCCCGCCGCCCACTGACGCCCGCCGCCCGGACACCCGAGGAGAGCCCTGCCCCATGAAGTCCCCGCGCGCCGAACTCGTCCCCCACATGGAGCACTACACCTTCGTCCTGGAGGACCAGCCCTACATCGGCTTCTTCCAGTACGGCAACGAGCGGACCCCGGTGTACTCCACCGACTCCTGCGGGTTCCGGGTCACCCACACGACGGAGGGGCCCGCGACGGTGGCCGACGGCCGCCCGCCGGGCCCGGTCCGGCTGCTGGCCGGCAGCTCCGCGGTCTTCGGCGTGGGGGCGAGCGGGGACCATGCGACGATCCCCTCGCGACTGGCCTGCCAGCACCACGCACCGGGCCTGCCGTGGCTCAACTTCGCGGGCCAGAGCCTGAATTCGGCGCAGGAGCTGATGCTGCTGACGCTCTTCCAGCACCTGCTGCCCCAGGTGGCGGAGATCGTCCTGTTCTCCGGCGTCAACAACCTCGTCCTCAGCCGGCTGCCCGCGGCGCAGCACGGCCGGCACGGCGCCTTCTTCGAGTGCGGGCCCGCGCCGGACGCCTCGGCGGTGCCGGCCCCGGCCGAGCGGATCGCGCACGCCACCGGGCTGACGATCCGCCACCTGAGCGGGTGGAAGCTGCTGGCCGGGGCGCTCGGGGCGCGGCTGACGTTCGTCCTGCAGCCGCTCGCGCCCTGGGTGCGGGAGCAGCCCGCGGCCCAGGAGAAGGCGCTGTTCGACGAGCTGGACGACGTCTCCAACTGGCGCCGGCTGCACAACGACATCGCGTCGATGGACGTCGGCCGCGCCTACGCGGCGGCCTTGCGCGAGGGCTGTGCGGGGCTGGGGGTGCCGTTCCTCGACATGAACGAGGCCCTCGGGGCGGCGACGGGGCCCGCGGACTGGCTGTTCGTGGACCGGGTGCACTGCGTCGACGCGGGCTACGACGCGGTCGCCCGCGTCCTTGCCGAACGCCTCGGCGCGGCCTGAGAACGGAGGAGGAGGGATCGCATGGCACTGCTCCGCAGGCTCGTGGCGCGGCTGCTGCGCCGCAAGCGGGCGCTGAAGCCGCAGCCCGCGGACGACGCGTCCATCTACCCCATGTTCTGAAGGGAGTGGGGTCCGAAGGGTGCGGGATCCGAGGCGAGAGGGAACTGATGCGGGGAGGGACGGCGCGTGACGCAGTTGGTCCTCGGCCTGTCGGCCTTCTATCACGACAGCGCGGCCGCGCTGGTCGCCGACGGCGTTCCGGTCGCGGCCGCGCAGGAGGAGCGGTTCAGCCGCAGGCGGCACGACCCGTCCTTCCCGCACGAGGCGGTCGGCTACTGCCTGCGGGAGGCCGGGGCGGAGCTCGGTGACCTCGCCGCCGTCGCCTACTACGAGGATCCGGCGCTGAAGTTCCGGCGGGTCCTCGCGACGTACGCGGGGGCCGCGCCGCACGGTCTCCCGTCGTTCCTGGACGGGATTCCGGCCTGGCTCGGCTGGAAGCGGCACGCCACCCGGGCGGTGCGCGAGCACCTCGCCGGGCCGCGGGGACGGGCGGTGCCGGAGGTCGTGGCGCGGCGCCACCACGAGTCCCACGCCGCGTCCGCGTTCTTCGCGAGCCCCTACCCGTCGGCCGCCGTGCTGTGCGTCGACGGGGTCGGCGAGTGGGCGACGACCACCTTGTGGCAGGGCGCGGGCACCCGGCTGCGCCACCTCGCCGAGCTGCGGTTCCCGCACTCGCTGGGGCTGCTGTACTCGGCGTTCACCTACTTCTGCGGGTTCAAGGTCGACTCGGGCGAGTACAAGCTGATGGGCCTCGCGCCGTACGGGACGCCGCGCTTCGCGCCGCTGATCCGGGAGCGGCTGATCGACGTCAAGCCGGACGGCTCGTTCCGGCTGGACCTGCGCTGGTTCGAGTACCTGCGGGGGCGGGTGATGACCGGCCCCGGCTTCGAGCAGCTCTTCGGCGGCCCGCGGCGCACCCCGGAAGGGCCGCTGACCGAGCGGGAGTTCGACCTGGCGGCGTCGGTGCAGCAGGTGACCGAGGAGGTGGTCATCCGGCTGGCCCGTACCGCGCGGCGGCTGACCGGGGAGCCGCGGCTGTGCCTGGCCGGCGGCGTCGCGCTCAACTGCGTGGCCAACGGCAGGCTGCTGGAGGACGCGGGCCTGACGGAGCTGTGGGTGCAGCCCGCCGCCGGTGACGCCGGGGGCTCCCTGGGGGCGGCGCTCGCGGAAGCCCACGAGCGGGGGGCGCCGCGCGCGCACCTCGGCTCCGGGCACGATGCGATGGCGGGCGCGCTGCTGGGCCCGGCGTACTCGGACGACGAGATCGGCGCGTACCTGGACGCCCACGGCATCCCCTACGAGCGCCCGGGCTTCGACGGCGTGGTGCGGCAGGTGGCCGGTGCGCTGGCGGGCGGTGCGATCGTGGGCTGGTTCCAGGGCCGGATGGAGTTCGGGCCGCGGGCGCTGGGCTCGCGGTCCATCCTCGCCGACGCGCGCGACCCGGGCATGCAGTCGGCGCTCAACCTGCGCACGAAGTTCCGCGAGTCGTTCCGGCCGTTCGCGCCCGCCGTGCTGGCCGAGGACGCGAAGGACTGGTTCGACCTGCGCCAGGAGAGCCCGTACATGCTGCTCGTGGGCAAGGTGGCGGCCGCGCAGCGGCTGGCCGCCGAGGTGCCGGAAGGGGTGCGCGGCCTGGACCTGCTGCACGTCCCGAGGTCGACGGTGCCGGCGGTGACGCACGTGGACGGCTCGGCGCGGGTGCAGACGGTGGACGGGCGCCACCCGCGGCTGCGCCGGCTGCTGCTGGCGTTCCGGGAGCGCACCGGCTGCCCGGTGCTGGTGAACACCTCGTTCAACGTGCGCGGCGAGCCGATCGTCCGTTCGCCGCGGGAGGCGTACGCCTGTTTCATGCGGACCAACATCGATCTGCTGGCGCTGGGCGGGTTCCTGCTGCGCAAGGAGGAGCAGCCGCCGTGGCAGGAGGAGCGGGACTGGCGTGGCGAGATCCCGATGGACTGACTGCCGGGGAAGGAGGTGCGACGCCGTGCGGACGGTGCTGCTGACCGTGGTGTACTACCTCGTCGTCACCCCGTGGGGCTGGTGCCGGCGGCGGGTGCGCGACCCCCTGGCCCGGCGGTGGCGGCCGCGGGCGCGGACGTACTGGCACTTCACGGCGGGGAGCGGCCCGAGCGGCCCCGGGGAGCGCTGAGGGCGCAGTGAGACGGGTTGCGGCCGGGACGGGTGTGCCTATGGTGGAAATCAATCATGACGCACGTCACCGGTCCGGACGGTCAGCTCCGGGCGCCGCGCCTGCCGCATCGCGCACGCCTCCTCGTCGTGGCGGCGTACGCCCTGCTGGGCACGGCCGTCGTCATGGACCTCGCGTCGGACCCGCGCTGGACGGTGTCCCCCGTCCTGGCCACCGCGCCGGTCCTCGCCAGCATCGGCTCCCGGAAGGCGCGGGTGCCGATGCTGGTCGGCCTGGGGGCGCTCGTCCTCGTGGCCCCGCTGGCCTTCGCCGACGACGAGGTGCCGGCGCTCGTCCACCTGACGTCGGGCTTCACGGTGCTGGCCATCACGTGCGTCAGCACCGCGAACGTGCTGCTGGTGGCCACGCGCGAGCGGGAGCTGCTGCAGTCGCGGTCGGTGGCGGAGGCCGCGCAGCAGACGCTGCTGCGGCCGCCGCCCGAACGGCTGGACGGACTGCGGGTGGCGGTGCGCTACCTGGCGGCCGCGGCGGAGGCCCGCGTGGGCGGCGACCTGTACGAGACGCTGTCGACGCCGTTCGGGAAGCGGCTGCTGCTGGGGGACGTGCGGGGCAAGGGGCTCTCCGCGATCGACACGGCGGCGGCCGTGCTGGGGACGTTCCGGGAGGCCGCGCAGGTCGAGCCGTCCCTCACCGCCGTGGCGGGGCGCCTGGACGCCACGATGTGCCGGCGGCGGCCCGGCGAGGAGTTCGTGACCGCGGTCCTGGTGGAGGTGGCCGAGGCGGGCCGGGCGGAGCTGGTGAACTGCGGGCACCTGCCGCCGCTGCTGTGGCGGGCGGGCCGGGTGAGGGAGGTGCCGACGCCGGTCCCCCAGCCGCCGCTGGCACTGCTGGGCATGGTGGAGGACGCCTACCACGGGCAGTCCTTCGTCTTCGAGCGGGGCGACCTGCTGTTGCTGTTCACCGACGGGGTGACGGAGGCGCGGGACGCGGCGGGCCGCTTCTACCCGCTGGCGGAGCGCCTGGCCGGCATGCCGGAGTCGTCCCCGGCGGCGCTGCTGGACCGCATCGTCGCGGACCTGCTGGCCTACGCGGGCGGCGAGCTGTCCGACGACGCGGCGCTCCTCGCGGTGCGGCGCGAACAGTGATGCCGTCCAACGCGACGGTGACATCTGCCTCTTGGCGGTTCCGCCTGTGGTGCATAGCGTCGTTGGCATGCAGACGATCACGTTGGGCGGAGTGGACATCACCCGCATCGTGGAATGGCACGCGCCGGTCTCCCCCGTCCCCGCCATCTTTCCCGCCAGCACCCCGCGGATGTGGAAGGAGAACGAGTCGTGGCTGGCGCCGGACTTCTGGCGGCCGGCCACCGACCAGATAGTGTGCAACGTCCAGACGTGGGTGTTGCGCAGCGAGGGCCGTACGGTGCTCGTGGACACCGGGCTGGGCAACGACAAGGACCGGCCGCACATGCCGGACTGGTCGCACCTGAAGACCGGCTACCTGGAGCGGCTGGCCGCCGCGGGGGTCCGTCCCGAGGACGTGGACGTCGTCGTCAACACCCACCTGCACTCGGACCACATCGGCTGGAACACCCGGTTACGGGACGGGGTGTGGGTGCCGACGTTCCCGAACGCGACGTACCTCGTCGCCAAGGCCGACTTCGACTACTGGAACCCGGACGGCCCGCACACCCCCCGGGGCGTCCTCGGGGACCTGAGCCTCGCCGAGGGCGTCGCCGAGGTGTTCGAGGACAGCGTGCTGCCGGTGCACCGGGCCGGGCAGATGGTGCTCTGGGAGGGCGAGGGCCACCGCATCGACGCGGGGCTGAGCCTGGAGGCCGCTCCCGGGCACACGCCGGGCTCGGCCGTGGTGCGGCTGGAGTCGGGCACGGAGCGCGCCCTGTTCATCGGCGATCTGGTGCACAGCCCGCTGCAGTTCTCCGAGCCCGGCTGCGACACGTGCCTGAGCGAGGACCAGGCACAGGCCACCCGTTCGCGCCGGCGGTTCCTGGAGGAGGCCGCCGACACCCGGGCCCTGGTGTTCCCGGCGCACCTGCCGGGGCACGGCGCCGCCGAAGTGCGCCGGGAGGGCGGGAAGTTCGCGCTCGCCCGGTGGGCGGCGTTCGACCGGACGGAGGACGGGGACCCGGGCCCGTCCTGACGTGCCGACGGGCCGGTCCTTCGGGACCGGCCCGCGGTGTCGCTCGCACGAGGTGCGCTACTTGCCCGGCCTGATCGCGAAGGGCAGGTCCTGGTGGAAGAAGGAGAGGTCGCCGTTGCCCACGGTCAGGCCCGCGTCGGCCTTGGTCACGTCGCGCGGGGCCGATCCGGCGACGGCGAGCCGCAGCCGGTAGGCGGCGGTGGCGCCCGGCGCCAGCGGGCCCTTGGTGACCGGCAGCAGCGCGGCGCTCATGCCGGGGTCGCAGCCGCCGGCGACGAGCTTGACGCGTTCCCAGCCGTGGCCGGGGCGGTACTGCTGCAGGACGAGGTCCTTGGGGGCCAGGGCGTGGGCGGTGCCGGCGCCGTAGGCGAAGTAGGAGGCGTAGAGGGAGGGGTAGGGGCGGTCGGTGGTGTTCTTCACCGTGAGGGTGAAGGGGGCGCTCGCCGCGCCGCCGCGGTGCAGGGCGGTGCCGCTCTTCCAGCCGCCGGCCTTCACCTCCGGCCGGGTGGCCGTGGCGGTACGGGCCGGGGCGCGCAGGGTGCGGCCCTTGCCGTCCTCGACGGAGGGGGTGACCGTGACGGTGCCCGGGCGGTCGAGGTCCTGGATGCGCAGGGTCACGCTGTGCGGGCGGGAAGCGCTCGCGTCCGCGGTGAGGGGGAAGGTGAAGACGCCGTGCGTGCCCGAGCCGGAGGGGCGGGTCTTCAGGTCGGTCCAGCGGTGGGTCTGCGGCACGTAGCGCTGGATGACGAGGGAGTCGGTGCTGAAGCCGCGGCTGCGGACGTCGAGCCGGACGGTGCCCTTGCTGACGGGCGCGCGCAGCGTGAGCCCGGCGCGCGACCACAAGCCGATGGGCAGCTGGGAGGGCAGGCCGAAGGAGAGCTTCTCCGCAGCGGTGCCGACCGCGGCCGCCGGCGGCTCCGCCGTGGCGGCGCCCGCAGCGGCGGCCTCGGCGGCGGACGGCCTGCGCGCCTCCTGGTCGCTGCCGCAGTCCGGTGCCGCCTGTGTGCTGCCGGCGGCCGGTATGGCCGCGGCCGTCCCGGGCGTCCCCGCGACGAGGATCAGCCCGGCCGCGAGCGCGGCCACCGATCCCATGGCGCCCCGCACCGCCGGCGACCGCCGCTGCGCGACTCTTCGTGACATGTACCGCCCCCTGCTTTCGGGTCGTACGCACACTCGTGCGTCCTCGACGTACGAGATTGCCTTCCGTAGCTGATGGTTCCCTGTGCGATCGGAAATACCACGGAATCTCGTAGTTGTGCCGCGCATCGGTCCGGCGCGACACCCCGGATGCCGCAAGGCCGGACGAAGAGCGTGCCCCGGCGCGCGGTGCGCCGGGGCAACTGTACGGCAGTTCGGGCGGTATGAGTGCGGGTCAGCCGGTGCCCTGCGCCTGGATCCGCAGCAGCGAGGCGGCCAGCCGGTCCACCTCCTCCGCGGTGTTGTACAGCGCCAGCGAGGCCCGGGTCGCGGCCTCCACCCCGTAGTGGCGCAGGGAGGGCTGGGCGCAGTGGTGGCCCGCGCGGACGGCGATGCCGTCCTGGTCGAGCCGGCGGGCCACCGCCACCGGGTCCTGACCGGCGAGGGTGAAGGTCAGCACCGCGATCTTCTCGGGCGCGCTGCCCAGGACGGTGAGGCCCGGCACCGCGGCGAGGGCCTGCCGGGCGTGGCCGAGCAGGGCGGTCTCGTACGCGGCGACCGCGTCGCGACCGAAGGAGGTCAGCCAGTCGATGGCGGCCTTGAGGCCGACGACGCCGGAGATGTGCCCGGTGCCGGCCTCGAAGCAGTGCGGCGGCGGAGCGTACGTGACGCGGCCGAACTCCACTTGGTCGATCATGTTGCCGCCGCCCTGCCAGGGCGGCATGGAGGCCAGGACCTCCGGCTTGGCGTACAACGCCCCGATGCCCGTGGGGGCGTACAGCTTGTGCCCGGAGAAGACGTAGAAGTCGCTGTCCAGGTCCTGCACGTCCACGGGGAAGTGGGCGACGGCCTGGGCGCCGTCCACCAGTACCTTGGCGGCGTAGCGGTGGGCCAGTGCCGTCATCTCCTTCACCGGCGGCACCGTGCCCAGCACGTTGGAGGCGTGGCTGATCGCGACGAGCTGTGTGCGGAAGGAGAGCAGGCCGGCGTAGGCGTCCTGGTCGATGCTGCCGTCGGGCAGCAGGGGGATCGGCACGACCCGGGCCCGCCGCTCCTTGGCGATCATCTGCCAGGGGACGATGTTGGAGTGGTGTTCCAGGGTGGAGACCAGGATCTCGTCGCCGGGGCCGAGGTTGGCGCGGCCCCAGCTCTGCGCGACGAGGTTGACGGCCTCGGTGGTGCCGCGGGTGAAGACGATGGTGTCGGGTGAGGGGGCGCCCAGGAAGTCGGCGACCGCGGCTCGTCCGCCCTCGTACATCTCGGTGGCCTCGCGGGCCAGGGTGTGCGCACCGCGGTGGATGTTGGAGTTGGCGGTGGCGTAGTAGGCGGCCAGGGTCTCGATGACCTGGCGGGGCTTCTGGGTGGTCGCGCCGTTGTCGAGCCAGACGACGGGGCGCCCGTTCACGGGCCGCTGCAGGAGGGGAACGTCCCGCCGGGCGGCCTCGGGGGTGAATCCGCCGCTGCGGGTGGTCGCGCCGCCCGCGGTGGGCTGCCGCGGCACGGCCGTCATGCCCGGGGCGTGAGCGCCCCACGACATGTCAGGAGTAGTCATGGTACTTGGACACCTCGACGTTCTGGAGCACGGCGAGGGCGTCCTCGACCAGCACCGCGGCGTTGAAGTAGGCCGTCATCAGGTACTGGGTGATGCCCTTCTGGTCCATGCCCATGTTGCGCATGGACAGGCCCGGCTCGACCTCGTCGGGCACCTTCGAGGGCCGCAGGCCCACCACGCCCTGCTCGGCCTCGCCGACGCGCATCAGCAGGATCTCGGTGGTGCCGGCGCCGTTCGGGCCGGTGATGCGCACCTTGTCGGAGGGCAGCAGGGGGACGCCGCGCCAGGTCAGCAAGGGGCTGCCGAAGCGGTTCTCGATGACCGGGGGCACGCCGCGCCGCGTGCACTCGCGCCCGAAGGCGGCGATGGCGCGCGGGTGGGCGAGGAAGTAGGAGGGCTGCTTCCAGACCTTGCTGAGCAGCTCGTCCATGTCGTCGGGGGTCGGGGCGCCGGTGCGGGTCTGCACGCGCTGGCCCGGGGCGACGCTGTTGAACAGGCCGAACTCGGGGTGGTTGAGCATCGACCGCTCCTGGCGCTCGCGCAGCGCCTGGACGGTCAGGCCGGCCTGGGCCCGGGTCTGGTCGATGGGCTCGTTGTAGAGGTCGGCGACGCGGGAGTGGACGCGCAGCACGGTCTGGGCGAGCGTCATGTGGTACTCGCGGGGGACATCCTCGTAGTCGACGAAGGTGCCCGGCAGGTCGGGCTCGCCGACGTGTCCGGCGGTCAGGTCCACGGGCACTTCGGAGCCGGGCACGGTCCGCTCGCCGGCGTTGAAGGCGGCGAGGGCGGCGCTCAGCGCCTCGTCGCGCTCGGCGAGCCGTGCCAGCTGGTCGCGGTCGGCGCACAGCGCGGTGCCGGGGGTCAGGGCCTGGACGCGGTAGGGCGCGGGGTTGCCGTGGGACCAGGAGTCGAGGTCGAAGAACTGGCCGTCGCCGACGACTTCGAGGAGCGCGTCCTCGCCGTAGCGGCCGGTGGCCCGCTTCTCCGCCCGGCCCTGGACGATGACCCACAGTCTGCCCGTGGTCTCGCCCTCCCGGACCAGGGTCTCCCCGGCCTCGAAGGCGACCTGGGTGAAGGAGGAGGCCAGCTCGCGCAGGAGGTCCTCGCCGGCCTCGCGCAGGTAGGGGATCTCCCGCAGGTCCTCCGGGACGACGTGGTGGGCGTCGTCGTTGCTGTACGTGGTGATCCGGTCGTCACCGAGTATGAAGGTCCGCCGGCGGTTGACGCGGTAGACGCCGGACTCGACGTCCACCCACGGCAGGGCGCGGAGCAGGTAGCGGGGCGTGATGCCGCGCATCTGCGGGGTGGTCTTGGTGGTGGTCGCAAGCTGCCGTGCCGCGTCCGGGCTGAGACTCAGCCGGTCGTTCATGAGGACCTCCTCGTGTGGGAAACGAGGATGATCGTCTTGTTGGCAACATTGCGGTCACAAGACTGCAGTAATGCAACATGGCTTTAAAATACCGTGACGTGATGGAGCAACAAATGCATGCAGAACTGAACTCGCCTTGTTCGGACGGCTCCTGATCAGGTTCGATTTTCGGACGCACGCCGCGGCGTCCGACGGGCAGGGAGCGTCAAAGCCTCTTCGGTTCCCTGCACAATCGACCGGATTTGATCGTCACGAGCCTTCCTCGCGACCAGTTCTGTTACGCCGCCTCCTGTTGCGGCCGCTTCGGTGACGCCCCCCTCTGCCGCACCCTGCGAACGAGGCGGCGAGCAGGGCGAGCCACACCCCGACCAGCACCAAGTGGGCCCGCTGGGGGACGCCGTGCCAGCCCGGCCGGCCGAAGAGCGGACCGACGGTGAGCAGGGCGGTGGTGAGGGCGGCGGCCAGCACCCACGGCCCCCAGCGGCGGATCAGCGGCCACCGGGTGCCGCCCGCCGCGGCCGCCACCGTCAGCACCATCGAGCCGAACAGCGACGCGTGGGCCAGGGCGCTGGTGGCCGTGTGCCAGGGGTTGACCACCTCGCAGGCGCTGTTCACCGAGGGGGCGCAGCGCATCGGCACGATGACGTCCGCCACGGAGGACGCGGCGAAGGCCACCAGCGACCAGCGGCCCGCGAGGGCGCAGCGGCTGCTGTCCGGCGGGCGGGGCAGGGGGGCCGCCCCGACGGCCACGAGCACGGCGGTGGCGATCTCGATCGCGCCGAACAGCACGTGGAAGCGCTGGTCGGCGGCGTAGAGCTCGCTGACGTAGGAGTGGCGGGCGTCCAGGCCCGTGGGCAGGAGGAACTCCAGCAACCAGGCGTTGTACGCCAGTGCCGCCGCGGCCAGCAGCCACGCCGGGCGCCGCTCGCGCGCGGCCGCCCGCGCCCCGGCGGCGGCCGGGGCCGGGCGGGGCCCGGCCTCCTGCGACCGGGATGCGAGCGGCGCGTCGCGCATCGGAGGTCTCAGACCCGCCGCCGGGCGGCCCGGGTCACGGCGCGCCCCCGGAGCCGGCGTTCCGGTTCTGCGGGCCGTACGCGGGCCCGGGCTCGTTCGGCGGCGACTTCGGCGGGGACGGCGGGGCCGTGGGAGGCGACTCCGGAGCGGACGAGTGCGGCTTCGAGGGCTCGACGCTGCTCGGTTCCTCCGACGCGGGCAGGGCCGGGCCGGACGTCACGCCGCCCTTGGGGGGCGGGATGGGGCGGTCCTTGCTGCCGTCGGTGCCGACCGGCCGCTCGAACCACTGCCCGGTGCGCGGGTCGTAGATGATGATGACGACGATGACGGTGCGGGCCGGGGCGACGGCGACCGTCCGGTTCGACTTGTACGTGCTCCAGCTCTGGCCCCGGGTCTTCGTGCTCCCCTTGATCGCAACGGGCGGGCCCAGCGGGTTGCCGCAGGCGCAGCGCACCCGGGGCACTCCCCGGTTGTCGGCCAGGACGGCCGTGCCGGCCTGCAGCACGGCCTGGTAGGGGGTGGCCGAGCCGTCCTTGTAGCCGTGGTTGGTCACGCGCGTGTCGGAGCGCAGCTGCACGGGGGTCAGGCCGCGCAGGTAGCCGGGGATCTCCCCCGGCTGGATGCCCGCCGCGCTCGCGAAGGCGCGGGACTTCGCCTGGTCGCCCGTCAGGTACGTGATCTGGCGTTCCACGTCGCAGCTCGACTCGTTCTCGCTGCCGCCGTAGAGGCCGGGGCTGGAGCCCTCGATGGTGCGGGTGCCGCCCGGGGCCGGGGAGACGGGGGCCGCGGTCGCCTCCTTCGTGCCCTTGTCCTGGGCGGTGGACGGGGTGAAGGGATCCTTGCCCTCGGCCGAAGCGGCCTGCAGGAAGACTTCCCCGCCGCCCTCCGGCCGGAGGAAGAAGACCGCGAGGGCCGCCGCGACCACCACGGCGCCGCCGACGAGGGCCACCCGGGGCCCCGAGCGCCACCAGGGGCGGCGCGGTTCCCCACCGGGCGGCTGTGCGGCGTGGCCACCGGTCGGCGGAGCCGGAGGGCCGGGCGGCTCCGGGCCGGAGGGCACGTTCCGGGTCCCGCCGGACGAGGGCCAGTCCGCCCGGGTCGGCTCGGGCGGCTCGGCCGGGGTGGGCGGTCCCGCCTGCCCCGACCCGCTCCCTCCACCGGAGAGGGGGCCGGACGGCGGGCCGCTGGGGCGGTCTTCTGACGGTGGTTCGGACGACACGGGCCCTGCTCCTCCGCTTTGGTCCTCTGATGGGTCCTGCACTGGGATGTCACCGCCCCCCGTGATCATTGTGTGCCGCAGACCGGCGCGGCCCGCAAGCGGGGTTCGCCCGGGGAGGGGTGGCCCCGGGAGGTGGATCCCCGACAGGTGGAGCGGGTCGCGCGGGCGTACGTTGGGCTTCCGGGCCCCTCTGCCGGACCCGTTACCCGAACGTCGACGAGGCATGCGGAGGCAGTGTGAGCCAGCCGCCCGGGAGCGCGCCCTCCTTCGTCCGCGTCTGGTGGGACGCCTTCGCCGCCGTGGCCGCCGCGGTGGCGGCGATGTTCGCCGTCGCCGCGCTCGGGCTGTGGGCCGCCGGCGCCGACGGCCTGCCGGGCGCGTTCCCGTCCGTGACCGCGGCCACCGTCGTCTCGGCCGTGGGCGGAACGGTGGAACTGACCGGCAGCGCGGGCGTCCTGGGCCGTACGGGGGCCGCCCTCGACGTCGTTCCCCTCTCGGTGACCCTGGCCGGCGCGATCACCCTCGCCGTCGTCTTCCTGCGCCCGCTGCGGCACCACGCGGTGGCGGGCGGGCGCGACCTGCTCGCCCGCGTCGCCCGGACGGCCGTACTGTGGCTGATCGCCCTGCTGCTCATCGCCCTCGGTGCGCGGCACACCTTCCGGATCGACCTGGGCGACTCCCTCCTCGGCGACATCGGGGAGGTCCTGGACGTCTCGCCCGGCGTGGGCTTCCGCGCGGCCGTGGGGCCCACCCTCGGCTACGGTCTGCTGTGGCTGCTCGTCCTGCTCGCCGTGGCGGTCGCGGCCTCCCGCAAGACGCCGCTGCCGTCGCGGCTGCTGCGCTTCCAGGACCCGGTGCGGCCCGCCGCGTTCGCCGTGCTGGCCCTGCTGCTCGGGTACGTGGTGCTCGGCCTGCTCGTCGGGCTGGTGGCCGCCGTCACGCGCGGCGACCCGGCGGGAACCATGGCGGCGATCCTGCTCGGCCTGCCCAACCTGGCCTGGATCGCCCTGGGTCTCGGCCTCGGAGGCTCCTGGGAGGGGCGCGTACCGGGTCAGTCCCTCGGGCTGCCCCTGCCCAAGGCGCTCACGGCGGTGCTGCGCGAGGGCGGCGAGGGATCGTCCACGGTGACCGTCTCCTCGCTCGCGCAGCACGACGGGCGGGCGTGGCTGCTGGTCGTCGTCGCCGCCATCGCCCTGCTCGCGGCGGGCTTCCTGCTGGCCGTGCGGTCGCCCGCGACGATGCGGCCGTGGGAGCACGCGCTGCAGATGGGGGTGGCGCTGGCGCTCACGCTGTTCGTCGTCGGCACCCTCACCCGCATCTCCGCCCGCGTCGGGCTGTCGCTGCTGGGCATCGGCGACCTGTCGTCCTTCGGCGGCGAGGTCACCCTGCGCCCGCACTTGCTGACGCTGACGGGCGTGGGCCTGCTGTGGGGCATCGTCGCGGGTTACCTGGGCAGCCTGCTCTCCCGGAGGGCCGGGCGCCGGGGCCCGGTGGAGGAGACCGCGGAGCCGGAGCGGGGGCGGGCGGAGGGGCCGGGACCCGCCTGAAGGCCCTGCCTGAACTCCCGTCTCGCGCTCAGCGCCACCGCTCCGGGAACACCACCGCCGCCCACCGCGGCGGCTCCGGGACCTCGGGCGGCTCCGGGACGTCGGGCGGCTGCGTATCGCCCGCCGACGCGGACCGCAGGGCCGCCACGAACCCGCAGCAGCTCTCGAAGCGCTCGTCCGGCACCTTCGCCAAGGCTTTGCCCAAGACCTCATCCGCCGCGGCCGGCAGCCCGGGCTGCCGTTCCGACAGGTGCGGCGGCGCGTCGTACTGGTGCGCCCACAGCAGCGCCATGTCGTCCTCGCGCCGGAACGGCGGCGCTCCCGTCAGCATTTCGAAGACCACGCACCCCAGGCTGTACACGTCGCACCGCCCGTCGACGGGCTTGCCCGCGATCTGCTCGGGGGCGACGTAGTCCAGCGTGCCGACGAACTGACCCACCCGCGTGTACCCGGTCAGGGACAGCGACTTCTTCGTCAGCCCGAAGTCGGTGAGGTACACGTGTTCGGGGTGGTCGCTGTCGGTGCCCTCGGCCACGAGGATGTTGCCCGGCTTGACGTCCCGGTGCACGAGGTCGTGGGCGTGGGCGGCGTCGAGCGCGGAGGCGACCTGACCGGCGATGCGGCACACGGCGGCCGGGTCCAGCGGGCCCTCGCGGTCGAGGAGGGCGCGCAGGTCCTGCCCGGCCACGTACCGCATGGCGATGTAGAGCTGCCCGTCGGCCTCGCCGGCCTCGAACACCGGGACGATGTGCGGGTGGTCGATGGCCGCGGCGACCTGCGACTCGTGCGCGAAGCGCTTGCGGAAGGTGTCGTTGCGGGCCAGTTCCGGGGCGAGCAGCTTGAGGGCGACGATCCGGCCGAGCCGCAGGTCGCGGGCGCGGTAGACGACGGCCATGCCGCCGCGGCCCAGTTCGCTCTCCACCTCGTACCCGGCGATGCGGCGGCCGATCAGCTCGGACGGGCGTTCCCCGGCCGGGGCCATCAGCTCTCACCGCCGGGCCCGGCCGGGGAGGCGAGCGCGGCCATGTCCGTGCCGTCGCAGTAGCACCACACGTCCCGTCCGGCGTCGTAGAGCCAGAGGGAGTCGCCGTCCATCACGGCCCCGATCCGCAGCCCCCGGGTCGTGCGGCCGAAGGTCTCGCCGTCCATGCGCCCGGCGGCGAGGTCCTCCATCGCCGTGCGGTACTGCCCGAGGGCGTCCTGGACGCGGGCGAGGAGGTCGCGCGCGTCGCGCGTCCGCTCGGGCAGGCCGCCGGCCTCGGGCGGTCCCTGCGGGAGGGACACCAGGAGCCGGGCGTCGGTCCACGCGGCCCAGCCGTTGGAGCACAGCACCTGCCCCCACTCGCCGCGCCGCTCCACGAGCCGCACGGGCAGCAGCGGGTCCAGTGGCTGGGTGGGCACGGTCCCGTCGGGGGCGGTCCAGGTGGCGAGTCCGCCGGGGGGAACGACGTGGGTCGGCAGGAATCCGGGGATGCCGCCGGACGCGCTGCCGGGCGAGAGGGGGACCGTGCTCATGGATGACTCCGACTCCGTCACTTCCGCATGACCGCGGGCTCGTGGCGGCGCAGGAGGAGGGCCACCAGCGAGGCGAACACGAGGGACAGGACCACCATCATGCCCATGTCGAGCAGCCAGGTGCCGACGGCGTGCCGGAAGAGCGGGTCGCCTCCTCCGGCCGAGGGCGGGAGCTGTCCGGTGGCGGGCGGGATGTGGGTGAAGTCGATCGTGGAGCTCATGGCCGCCAGCGCCCAGCGCGAGGGCACCAGCCAGGAGAGCTGTTCCAGCACCAGCTTGTCGTTCAGCTCGATCATTCCGCCGCAGAAGACGACCTGGACGAGGGTGATGAGCACCAGCAGCGGCATGGTGACCTCTTCGCGGCTGACGATCGCCGACACCAGCAGGCCCAGCAGCATGGAGGTGAAGGACAGCACCGCCAGGGCCAGCGTCATCTCGGCCAGGGGCGGCATGAGCACGCCGTTCCCGCCGGGCGCGCGGGTGTCGACGCCGCCCAGGCCGACGATGGACAGGACGATGGCCTGCGTCACCGTGATCACACCGAGGACGATGATCTTCGACATCACGTAGGCGGACCTGGACAGGCCCACGGCTCTCTCGCGCCGGTAGATGACCCGTTCCTTGACGAGTTCGCGCACGGCGTTGGCGGCGCCCGTCAGCACGCCGCCGACGCACAGGATCAGCAGGACGGTGTTCGCCTTGTCGGCGGAGGCGAACCGGGTGCCCGAGGACAGCCGGGCCATCGCGCCGGTGACGAACGGCAGCACGATCATGATGATCAGGAACGTCCGGTCGGTGCTCAGCGCCCTGACGTAACGGCGCATCAGCGTCCACAGCTGGGCGCCCCAGCTCTGGGGCTTGGGCGGCGGCGCGGGCGCCGCCTCCGGCGCGGCCGCCGCGGCGGCGCGCGGCTGTTCGGCGGCGGCCGCGACGTACTGCCGGTGCTGGGGCGAGGCGCGGTACTCCCCCGGCCAGTCCCGGTTCTTGTCGTTCTCGAAGGCTTCGAACGCCTCGGGCCACTCCTTGAAGCCGAAGAAGCCGGGAGTGTCGCCGGGCGGTCCGTAGAAGGCGGTCCGCCCGCCGGGGGCGAGGACCAGCAGCCGGTCGCAGACGTCGAGGCTGAGCACGCTGTGGGTGACGACGATGACCGTGCGGCCGTCGTCGGCGAGGGTGCGCAGCGTGTTCATCACCGAGCGGTCCATGCCCGGGTCGAGGCCGGAGGTGGGCTCGTCGAGGAAGAGCAGCGACGGCTTCGTCAGGAGTTCGAGGGCGACGCTGACGCGCTTGCGCTGGCCGCCGGAGAGGCTGTGGATGGGCTGGTCGGCGCGCTGTTCGAGGCCCAGTTCGCGGATGACCTCCTCGACGCGGGCCAGCCGCTCGGCCTTGGCGGTGTCGCCCGGGAAGCGCAGTTCGGCGGCGTAGGACAGCGCGCGGCGCACGGTGAGCTGGACGTGCAGGATGTCGTCCTGGGGGACGAGCCCGATGCGGGCCCGCAGCTCGGCGTAGTCGCGGTAGAGGTCGCGGCCGTCGTAGAGCACCGCGCCCTGGTCGGCGGGGCGCAGGCCGGTGAGGGCGTTGAGGAGGGTGGACTTGCCCGAGCCGCTGGGGCCGACGACGGCGAGCAGGGACTTCTCCGCGACGGGGAAGGAGACGTCGTCGAGGAGCCGCTTGCGGCCCCCGTCGGCGTCGACGTGGACGCACAGGTCCTGCACGTCGAGGGAGATCTCGCCGCTGTCGACGTACTCCTGGAGCTGGTCGCCGACGAGGCAGAAGGCGGAGTGGCCGATGCCGATGATGTCGCCGGGCAGGACCGGGGCGCGGCGCACGGGATGGCCGTTGAGGAAGGTCCCGTTGTGGCTGCCGAGGTCGACGATCTCGTGGGCGCCGCCCGGCCCTGAGCGCAGTTCGGCGTGGTGCCGGGAGACGACCAGGTCGTCGACGGCCACGTCGTTGTCGGGGCCGCGGCCGATGCGCACGGTGCGGGGAGGCAGCGGGCGTACGGAGGTGGGCTGCCGGAAGGTGCCGGTGGCGGCGGGCTGGGCGACGGACGAGGGCCGCTCGGCCCGGGGCGG
>NZ_JBPQTS010000032.1:0-50957 GCF_051386455.1 Streptomyces sp. URMC 124 | reverse complement strand
ATCCCGCCCGGCCCCCCGGGTGGCCGCACGACCACCCCGCCCGGAGCCGTACGACCGCGCCGAAATCCTGGCCCGCTGGGGCGGGTGCGCGTACTGCGACGGCCCGGCGGAGGAGCTGGACCACGTGCTCCCGCTCGCACGCGGGGGCCGCGACGTCGCCGCCAATCTCGTGGCGGCCTGCCGCTCCTGCAACGCCAGCAAGTACACCCACACCTTGGCCTGTTGGGCCCTATCCGGAGGAGAGCCCCCATGCGTATGCGCTTCATGACCCTGGAGGACGCCACCCTGGCCGGCGCTTCCATGCTCGACCTGGGCCGCGACCTGGAGGCGGACGCGGACGGGGAGGACGCGGAGCTGGACCCGTGGGACATGGCCGACTGAATCCGCGGTGGCCATGCCGGCGGTAGCACGACCAATCAACTGGAGGAGCAGGACATGGGGTTCAAGCAGACGCGCGAGGTCCGGGCGGAAGTGGACGGGGTGACGGGCAGGGCCAGGGCGTGGACGACGGAGCGGGAGCTGGGCGTCATCAGCCTGGCAGTACCGGGTGACCGGGTCACCATGCGGCCGGAGGACGCGCGGGCCCTGGCCGGGTGGCTGGAGGACCAGGCCAGAGCCGAAGAGAGAAAGACGCTCGGGGCACGGACGACATACGCGCGGAAGGTGTGGAACTGATAGTGGAGAAGTTCGCTTGCGACTACGACCCGGACACGGAGCTGACGGTCCGCGCCGACCCGGACGGCTACGTGGAGATAGCCACTGAGGAGGGTGAGACGCCCCTGGTTCCGGGGATGTGCACGGCCGCCTACCTCAGACCGGAAGCGGCCCGCGTCCTGGCACGGGCCATCACCCTGGCCAGCCTCACCGTGGAAGGAGACGACGTGTCGGACGCGCTCGAAGGGGAGGCGGAGGCCATGAGAGAGACGATGGACACCGGGGCCCCGTCGGAGCCGTGCCCCGAGACCGACGAGGGGTGCGACCCGCTGTGCGCGTCCCGCGCGGAGTGCGGCAAGGCGGCCTTGGCGGACCTGTTCCGCCCGCCTGCCGTGGTCGACTTCACGGACAACGTGGAGCTGTCGCCGGAGGAGCGTTTCCTGGACGCGCGGGAGCTGGCGGGCCCAGCGGCCAGCCTGGACGACGTCCTGAAGCTGGCGCGTTACCTGGCGGAGTAGGAGAGACGGAACACATCCGGCCCCGGCCTGGCATGCCCGCCAGACCGGGGCCTCATTCATGTTCCGACTGTTGACTCGCGCGGGTTCATGTTCGTAGTGTGAGGGCACACCAAGCGGGACGGACCCGCAACGGGGAGGAGCGGCCATGCGCGGAGCAATCAACTACCGGGACGTAGAGCAAATGCCGCTCACCGACGTCCAGGCGGGCATGGAGCTGGTGGAATGCCCCGGCTTCGACGAGATCACCGGCGGCCCGGACCACAGCCTCTACGCAGTGACCATCACGGCTGACCCCACCTGGCACGCATTCGGAGAGTCGTCCGGGTTCTGGCACGTCGCCACGGAGGACGGCCCCCGCTACTACTCGGAGAGGCCAGTCCGCATCTACCTCCCCCTGGGTGCCGAGGAGGCAGGCCAGTGAGGATCACGCCAGTCCAGGAAGACGTCCTGGTGGAAGCCCTGGCCCATGAAATCCGCGGAGTGGCCACAGTCCTTTGCGGTCCGGCCACCGAGCGAGCTCTCATCCGCAAGGGCCTGGTGCTGAAGGTAGAGAAGCCGGGCCCTGGCATGGGCCCCCGCCTATACCTGACGGACCACGGCAAGGCCGTGGCGGCCCATTACCGCCAGCGCGAACTCCGCATCCTCCGGGAGCGATTCCCCTACTGAGCTACACCAAGGCCCCGCCGGCATCACGCTGGCGGGGCCTTTCGCATAGCGGGCACCGGTCGGGGCCGATGCTGTTGTTCACTGTCGTGATCGGCACCTTACGATCATGGGCCAGTGCGCGTAAGCCCTGACCGCGTGCGGCGGACCAGTGCCTATTAAGCGGCTACCGGCGGAAGGCTCACGCTCTGGGCTCGCTCGTACAGTGCCTTGGCTGTCCGGTTGCGGAGGTGGGGACGCAGGAGGGACTTCATGGTGGCCACACGGTCGTCAGCGCGCCCAGACTGCACCAGAGGGTAGTCGTCCAGCACGCGTTCCCAGGTGGCGCAAGCGGCCTCCAGGTGGCCAAGTTCGAGTTGGCGTTCCGCCAGCATGGCGTCATACCGGACGCGCGTCCGGCGGTACACGACGTGACGCAAATCAGAGGACAGCGTCATGTTCCTGACGGAACCGGCCAGGTCGCCGAGGCCATATTCCACCTGGGCCACGTGGTAGGCGAGCGAAGACGGGTCGTAGCTCCCAAACGCCTTGGCCCGAGATTCCGCCTTCTCCATGGCCACCTCTGCCTCCCGGATGTGCTGGAGAGCTTGAGACCGGGCGCCGTCGGCGGCGTAGGCATGGGCCTGCTGCCCAGCAAGAAAGGCCCGCATCCGGGGGCCGGCGGCCGGGGAGGCCGCAGAGGCAGCGTTCGCCAAACGGATGGCCCGGCGTGTGTGCCCCAGGTCGACGGCCTGAACGCTCATTCCGCGCAAGGTGGTGCAGTACGTCAGATGGTCTTCTGCGGCGCCTGCCAGCTCCAACGCCTTGAGGTAATACCGCTGGGCGAGACCATGCAGACCTTCGTCCACCGCCATATAGCCCGTGAGGTACAGGAGGTCGGAGGTTGCCGACCACAGGGCCTTGCGCACCTCCTCCGAGGCGTCCGCACGGAGGTGAGCGGCCACGGTGTTGACCAAAAAGGCGGCAGCCATGGGGCGAGCGGTGCGTCCACCGAACTGATCATCCAGTTCGCTGACGCGTTCCGTCATAGCAATCACGGTGGCAACCTCCGCATGACCGATGCGGCGGGACTGGCCGGTCTGCACAGCTTCCATCCGCCCAACAACTTCGGGCCAGTCTGGGATGGTGACCGCGACGGAGAAGAGGCCAGCACCAAGGACGCCACGGCGGGACGGGTGGCTTGGGTCCATGTCTTCCCTCCCTAGCTCCAGCAACTCCTCAACGGTACTTGCGGGCCCCTGCAACAGCTCACCGGTTGCCGGAAGTCCAGCGTCCGCATGACTGATAGGGCGTCCCAGCTTGCGGGACAGCGCTTCCAGGATGAGAGGGCGGACCTTCCCCCTGGGGATGGTGCCGCCAAGCCAGTGATTCACGGCGGAGGCGTCGTACTTCAGAGGCGTGCCCTGTTCGGTTCCCGTCCGATTCACGGCCGTGGCGAACTGGCTCTGTGACCAGCCTGTTTCATCCAGAAGGCGGCCCAGGCAGACGTTCGGTTCACGTTTGGCCATTGGACAACTCCCCGTAGCGCCAAGAACTTTCAACGGTTTCAAATCCTCGCGTTGCGCACACGGTACCGCCGGGCGTGTTCGAGCGGTTGCGTAGTGCACAGGCCGAACAACCCACGGGAACTCGTGATGGGGGCGGTACAGATGGGCAACACAGCGGGACGGCGTCCGGCGGTAGACGCCGCCGCGTCGCTCTCTCGACGCGGGACCACGGTGGGGCGCCGGGTTGACGCCCTGGCCGGCCGCTTACCGAAGCGCACCAGGCCCAACGACATGACGGAACTGGACGCGGCGGTCTCCCGCCGCGACTTCCTCCGCCTGCCGTCGCCCACGGTGTCCTTCTCCAACCGGGTGCCCCTGCCGCGCTGGGTCCCGCGCGGCCCGTACATGCGGCCCACCCCGGCCATCCTCCGCGAAGTCGAAGAGGGATTGAGGCGGCACCTGTGACCACTACCAAGACCACGGCAGCACCCGCGCCAGCCGTTCCGCGACTTGAACCCGTACCCGTGGACGGCTGCCGCATTTGCCTGGCCAAGGCCCGCATGCGGGAGACCGCGCGAGCCATGGGACGGCTCCTCACTATCACGGCGTGCAACGGGGAGATCGCCAGACATCCCCATAGAGAGGTACACGAGTGAGAGCGAAGCCCCACAGATCCATCCGCAGAAAGGGTGACCGGGACTTCGACTCCCCGGACGAGATCACGCCGGGCCTAGTGGTGTTCGACCCGGTGTACGACATGGTGTGCCGGGTCAAGGCCGTGGACGGGTTCCAGGTCGAATTGGAACGGCCCACCGGGATGACACCGTGGCGTCGCTATTTCCGCAAGATCCGCCGCGCGACGTCCGGAGAAGCCCGTCAGCTCGACGCCCTGGCCAAGTTGCACGAGGCCCGCCGACGAGGACTCGGGTGATTCCAGAGCCCATCGCAGACTCCTTTGCCGGCACCCCATACGAAGGGAGCCCCCAAGGATGGTGGACGGCGTACGGCGGAGCGCTGGACGTGAAATCCGGTGTGGTCTACCTCCCCGGACCGCACTACCCCCCATGCCCCACGTGGCTGGAAGACGCCTCCCCGGCTTCCACAACCACCCCACAGACCCCTGTCCCGTCCGGTAGACCGGACAGCCTGGACGGGACAGGCGCAAGAACCCGACGCCAACGCGAGAGGAGTTCATCGTGACCAGTATCCGGTTCGTGACCGCCATGGATGGCGGGCGCGGCAAGTCAGAAGACGAGGGCGACGGCCACCCCGGGACGCCCTGGACGCCCCCGTCCGACCCGCCGTCGCCCGACGGATCCACCCCTGAAGGAGACGGGGACCACCGCAAGTGATGCTCAACTCCGCACGTGTGGACCGCCCCGGCCGAAAGGAGCTGGGGCGGTTCCTCATCGACAACAAGCACATGTCCCCCGACTGGGCGCCCACCTTCGAAGCGGTCGACCGCGCCGCGTTCCTCCCGCCCGTCATCTGGCCGTGGACGATGGAAACCCGGGAGAGCCACGCCGTCGACCAGGCCGCCGACCCGGATGCCTGGTACGCCGCCGTGGACCGCGACGAGCCCATCGTTACCCAATGGGACGACGGCGAGCACATCGGTACCCGCCCCGGACGTACGCCCACCAGTTCTTCGTCCGGCCCCTCCGTGAATTACCGCTTGTTCCAGGACCTGGCGGTGGAGGAGGGCATGGAGGTGCTGGACGTGGGGACCGGTACCGGCGAGACCGCCGGCGCCCTCTATCACCGCTGTGCCCGAAACCGAGGACACGGCGCGTGGCGCGGGCGCGGGCGAGTCACCACCATCGACGTGGACGGCACGATCTCCCGCCAGGCCCGCGAACGGCTGTGCGCGGCAGGGCTCTATCCAGACGTGTACGTGGGCGACGGTGCCCAGGGCTACCCTCCCAACGCCCCCTATGACCGCATCCTGGTCACAGCGGGACTCCGGCAAAGCCCCGGCGCCCTGGTCCGCCAGACCCGGCCGGGCGGCATCATCGTGGCACCCTGGGGCACGCCGTTCAGCAACGCGGACGCCGTGGTCCGCCTGGTGGCGAAGAACGGCCGGGCCTCCGGCCACTTCACCCGTCCCGTGGAGTTCATGAAGCTGCGCGCACAGCGCTCACCCGTGCGTCACGACGATTACGTCCCCAAGGACGCGATGGAGAGCGCGCAGGTATCTACGACGGACGTACCGGAGTCGGAGTTCATCACTGGCCGGTACACCGCCCTGAACTTCGCCCTGGGCCTGCGAGTCCGCAACTGCGTCCAGGCCGTCGCGGACAAGCGAGACGGCCAGCGCCCCGTGTGGTTCTACGGCTCCGGAGAACCCACGTCCTCCTGGGCGTGCGTGATGTTCCGTGACGGCGCCCCGGCCAAGGTGTGGCAGGGCGGCCCCCGTCGACTGTGGGAAGAGGTGGAGAGCGCCTACGGGTGGTGGGTCCGTCAGGGCAAACCGCAGCAGCACCGGTTCGGTCTCACTGTCGGACCGGAAGGACAAGCGGCCTGGCTGGACGACCCGGCGAACGCCTGGACCGTCTGACGGTCCCCGCAAGCGGCCCCGTCCGTGTGCACCCCCCCCCGTGGCGCATGGGCGGGGCTCCGAGCCCCCCGACGGGTAGCGCCCGCGACGGCTGACGAGTCGCCGCCCCGTCCGTCCGCCCCACCGGGGTGCCGCGCAAGCGGTGAGGGGAGACGGCCCCGCTCGAATGTCTCCTCCAGAGGCGTGCGGGCGGGGCCTTCCGTGCCTGTTGAACCCGCGCGGGTCGACCCCCCTAGTAATCGATGTGGCGTGCATGAGAGGGTCGGACGCGTTGATTCCGCTTCGACGCGAAGGGGACACCGCCATGTCCCGGGCCATACCCGTCATGTCCGCACTGGCCGCATGCATAGCCCTGGCCGGGTGCTCCACGCAGCGCGAGCCCGCGTCCAGCGTCCGCCCGGCCACGACAGCGGACACGCGGCCCGGCCAGCACGGCGCGGCCGGCGGCCGGGTGCCAGGAGCGGACAAGCCCATGCCCATGGCCACGGGACAAGGCGACCAGTCGGCCAGGCCCAGCGGCCCGGCCACGGAGAAGGGCGGCCTGGCCGCGACCGAGCGGCCGGACGTCTCCCCGACACCGGCCACGCCCAGCCCAACGGCCACGGCCACGGAGAAGGCGAAGAGCAAGAAGAAGCGGCCACTCCACGATCTGGTGGAGAAGGTCCCCGGGGTGGACAGAGTGCTCCCGGACTGGGCCATCCCGATCGTGGCCGACGTGGAGAAGCGGACAGCTCCCGGAACGACCGCCGAGGCGGTCATGGCCGGGGACACCCTGGTCGTCTCCGCCACGGTCAAGCTCCCGCCCGGCCTGGTCCGCGCGGCCAGCCTTGTGGCCACCCCGGACAAGGCGGCCACCCGCACCGTGGACATGGTGATGACCGTGGAGGACCCGGCCACGGCCACCCCGGAGGACCCGGCCACGGTCACGGTCACGGCCGTGGATACCGAAGAGCCAACGGCCGAGCCGGTCACGGTCACAGCGGAGGTGACCGCCCCGGCCACCGTGGACACCGTGGCGGCGGACACCGTGGCCACGGCCGTGGAGGACGCGGCCACGCAGGAGGGCGACCACCCTGCCAGTTCTGGTGCAGCCTAGTTATCAGGTCTGGCACTGGCCGGTAACGGCGTACGACCAGCCGCTCCACGCGGAGCCTTCAGCCTTGGCATGCACTCGGATCTGAATCTTGCTGCCTGCGCATACGCTGGACCTGCTGCCCACTTCAATGGGCCCGGCGCTCGTTCCGGCCGCTACGTATGTTTGGCTGTTTCCGATCTTGGTCCACTTCCCCTGCGGGGTGTTGGCCGGCATCTCAGGGAGACGGTGGTACGCCTCGTAGGAGACGGTAACTCCTCGCGTGCCCGTATTGCGGATGTTGATGTGAGCGCTTACGTCTCGATAGGGGGCGAGCTCAATCCACTGTCGCTGGGCGCTGATGCAGCCGTTGATGACCACCGGGCCTGTCGTCGCGTTCCCCCCACAGGCGATGCCCGCAGCGTGGGCGTCGCCTGGGGTTGTCAGCAGCGTGAGTGTAATTGCGCCCAAGATCGCGCCAAGTCGCCTGAAGACCACTCTTCACCCTTTCGCCGGTGCTGCCCTGTTACAGCAGAATCACCCGGTTCTGTGGGCAAGTAGGGGTCTTGTCTTGCTTTTCGTTCTAATGGTTTAAGCATCGCATCGGCTTGCGAATGCCTTTGGCTCGGCAACCTGGCCGGTATGGCCTCCGTCCCTCCCCGTCGTCTGAGGAGGGGCAGAGGCTGTGCTAGGCCGCCAGGAGCTTCAAGTCCCGGCGGCCAGTCCGGGCGGACACGCCCACCAGGCGGCCGTACGTCGTTCCGGTGACCGGCTTACCGTCCGCCATCAGCTTGGCCACGGCCTCCCGGATCTCCTCCACGGAGCGGGCCGACTTGGCCGGAGTCACGTCCTGCTCCTCGTCGTCGTTCTCCTCCTGGTCCTGGTCCTGGTCCTGGTCCTGGTCCAGTTCGTCCAGGCCGGGGAGGGGGTCCGCATCCGTCTGACGGGGAGCGCCGGGGACCAGCTTCAGCTTGGCTGGCGGGAGCGGCGCGGCCTCCGGCTTCTGGACGTCCGGGGTGGAATCCGCGGCGGCCTCCGGCTCCTCCATGGCGGCCTCCTGGGCGGGAAGGCCCACGGCCCACTTGGCCAGCTCCCCGGCCATTGCCCTGGTCTCCGGCGTTGCCCGGGTGACCATGTGCAGCACGTGAGCCACCACGACCGGCGGGACGGCCGAAACGGCCCCCACCAGGGCCATGGAGGACCCCAGGTACCCGGCGGCAATCCAGTGGGCGGTCACCTGGGCAGCCAGGGCCATGGCCAAGGCGCCGGCGGCCCCCAGGATGGCGGTTCCGCGCCCCCGGGCACCCTTGGGAGCCGAGTCCACGAACAGGGCAGCCACAGCGGCGTACACGCTGACGCACACCGGCATCAGCCACGCGACCCACGGGGACCACCCGGCCAAGGTGGCCAGGCCGTATTCGCCGGGAGCGGACATGACCAAGGCGGAACCCAGGACCGTGAAGGCGGCGGGGCGGGCGTACCAGGGCAGGGGCTGAGCAATGGCAGACACAGGGATCTCCTGAAGCGGGCGGCGCGACGTCTGGGGAGGGTGCCGTCAGGCAGTGGCGACGGCGGACCGGGCGGCGCTCAGCGCGGACCGAATCGAGGCGGCCATACCGGTGACGAAGGGATCCGGCTGAGCCGGGACCAGGGTCTGGAGATCCGCAGGGAGCACGTCACCACGGCATTCCGCGCACTGGCCGGACTCAGGAGCGGCGCCCCCAAAAGGACGCCTGCAGTCGCGGCACGCGGCATCGAAGTGCTTCCAGGCCCGGCGTGGGGCGGGAAGCTTCCGGGTCAGCCGGTCAGCCACCAGCTTGGCCGGGGCGTAGATCTTGCCGGGGAGCTGCTGGACCACGGCGTCCGTGATCTCCATGGCGGAGGCGCCGTTCTGGAGCCACTGGGAGGCGAGCGGGACCAAGGTCTGGATCTGTCGCTGGGAGAGCTGGAGGCGGGCGTCTACGGCCTTCAGGCGGGCCAGGACGCGGGCGGCTTCGCCAAACGTCGAAGGTTCCCGATGGGGATCTTGTCGCGGATTCCCCTCCCCGGCGACGGAAGTTGCTGGGGTTGTCACCTTGGGGACGGAGGGGAGGGAGGGATCTTTTTTCAGGTCCTTAGAGACATGATCCTTTACTCCCGTAGGGAGCGTTCCCGCGCTGCCAGGGGCCGGGGTGCCGGTTCCCGGCGGGGCGGGAACCGGGGAGGTGTCCGTCTGCGGGATGTCGTAGACGTGCGTTTCGGTGCGGACCCGGCCGGCGTCGTCACGGTAGGTCCGGCGCACGTAGTACCCGGCGGAGATCAGTTCGTCCACGGCGTCTTTGACGCCTTTGCGGCCCACAACCGGGTTTCGGTCGGCCAGGGTACGAACGTCTTCCTTGGCCCCATCGGGGAGGCTGAGGAGGTGCTGAAGGATGCCGCGAGCCGTGAAGGAGAGCGAGCGGTTACGTGCGGCAGAGTTCGGGACTATGACGAAGTCCCGGGTGTGAGGCGTACGATGAATGTGCACTGGGAGTGTCAGCTCCTGGTGTCGGGCCCCGGGGCGTTGGTAGCGCCGCCGGGGTCATCCGTTCTGACCTGCGGTTCGAAGAACCGTGGTTGAACGTACTCCTGTCGAGCAGGTTGTAGCGGAACGCGCCGCGGAACTCGGCCAGCGTCTCGGCGACCTTCGACTTCTCCTCGGTCGTGACGTTCCGCCAGGTGCTGCCGTCCGCGAGCGTCACGGACGGTGCGATGGGCCCGTCGGCGTAGATGGTGTCGCCGCTGCACAGGAAGAAGTCCGGTTCCAGGCGGCGCATGTGCTCGTAGATGCGGTAGCCGCCGCGGTCGGGATTGATGCCCCATCCCTGCCCGGCCAGGTCGCCCGACCACAGGAAGCGCACGTCCGAGCGGCGGGCGGGCGCGGTGCGGAAGGTGCCGTGCACCGGGCGGCCGGTGCGGCGGGGGTCGTCGGGGTCGGCCAGCAGGACGCGGTAGTGGATCTGCTCGCCGGGCGGCAGGCCGTGCAGCGCCGTCCTGCCGGTGAAGTCCGTGCCGGGCCCGATCAGCGGGCCGATCCGGCGGTGCACGGAGCGGAAGGACTCCGTGGCCGAGGTCTCCACGATCATCCGGGCGCGGCGGTCGGACCGCACCCACACCAGGCCCGAGGAGGCCGTCACGTCGCCGGTCTGCACGCCCCACCGCGCCTGCGGCCGTCCCGCCAGGGCCAGCGCCGGAGCCGCGCCCACGGCCGGGGTCACCGCGGCCGCGGCGGCGGCGCCCGCCGCCCCCCGCAGCACCGCGCGTCTGCCGACTGCGTGACCGGACCCCTGCGCCATGGGAACTCCTCCTGTGCCGGCGGCTGCGCGCCGTGCTCGGTGATCGCTTGCGACGTTCCTACCGGGGCGAGGTGCCGGACGGGGGAACGTGCCGTGAACAACGGCGTCAACGGGCCACGTCGGCACGACACCGTCCGGGCTATATGTCCCGTATAGAGGGTTAGCAGCCGGTATCCCTTGATCTGTGATCCCACGAAACCGGTGGCGCCGCGCCGCCACTGCCGCAGCCCTGTGCCTGTCCGCCGTTTTTGCCCCCGCCGTCCTGCCCGCCGCGGCCGCACCGCCGCCGGCGCCGCACGACCTGCCGGAGCCGCCGCCGGCCTCCACCGCCCGGGTGGAGCTGGCCGACCTGACCGTCGAGGCGCCGCACTCCATGGCCGGGTACAGCCGCGCGAAGTTTCCGCACTGGATCAAGCAGATGGGCACCTGTGACACCCGCGAGGTCGTCCTCTCCCGCGACGGCCGGGACGTCACGACCGACGACCAGTGCCGCGCGGCCTCCGGCCAGTGGCACAGCGCCTACGACGGCAAGGACTTCACGGCCGCGAAGCAGCTCGACATCGACCACATGGTGCCCCTCGCCAACGCCTGGCGTTCCGGCGCCGACTCCTGGAGCACCGACCGCCGCAAGCAGTTCGCCAACGACCTGGTCAACCCCCAGCTCATCGCCGTGTCCGCCGCCTCCAACCGCTCCAAGGGCGACCAGAGCCCGGACCAGTGGCGGCCGCCGCTGAACTCGTACTGGTGCTCGTACTCCCGGTCCTGGACCCACATCAAGCGTCTGTACGGACTCAGCGTGACGCAGAGCGAGCAGGACACCCTTGCTGCCATGCTGGACACATGCGACCGATGAGCAGCAGCCGGTGACCGGCGGCGGTGGGCCGGGCGGCCCCCTCGTGGACCAGGTGACCGCCGGGCCGGGCGGAGCGATGACCGACGACGTCGGCGTCATTACGGGCGACCTGACCGTCGCCACCACCGCCCTGCCCGGCGAGCGGGCCCGGATCGACGTCCAGTACACCGGCGCCGAGGAGTGGTACACGCTCACCGGCAGCCCGGTGCCGCTCCCCGCGGCGGGCCTGGCCGCCCTCCACGAGCAGGTGCTCGCCCGCATCCGCGAGGGCGGCGCGGCCGAGGCCCCCCGCTGAGACCCCCGTAGGATCGGGAACGCCCGCCCCAGGTGGCGGCGGGCACGGCCCGGAGCCCCTCTCGTAGCAAGCTACGAACGAGCCCCGTGCCGGAGTCTGCAGCAACCGACAGTAGACTCGGCAGCGTGTCTGTGAAGCCCCGCATCCCCAATGTCCTGGCCGGCCGCTACGCCTCCGCCGAGCTGGCCGTCCTGTGGTCCCCCGAGTACAAGGTGACGCTGGAGCGGCGGCTGTGGCTCGCCGTCCTGCGCGCGCAGAAGGACCTGGGGATCGAGGTGCCCGACGCCGCCCTCGCCGACTACGAGCGGGTGCTCGACCAGGTCGACCTCGCCTCCATCGCCGAGCGCGAGAAGGTCACCCGCCACGACGTCAAGGCCCGCATCGAGGAGTTCAACGCCCTCGCCGGCCACGAGCACATCCACAAGGGCATGACGTCCCGGGACCTCACCGAGAACGTCGAGCAGCTGCAGATCCGGCTGTCCCTGGAGCTCGTCCGGGACCGGTCCGTGGCCGTCCTCGCCCGCCTCGGCAAGCTCGCCGCGGAGAACGCCGAGCTGGTCATGGCCGGCCGTTCGCACAACGTCGCCGCCCAGGCCACCACCCTCGGCAAGCGCTTCGCCACCGGCGCCGACGAGCTGCTCGTCGCCTTCGCCCGCCTGGAAGAGCTCCTCGGCCGCTACCCGCTGCGCGGCATCAAGGGCCCCGTCGGCACCGCACAGGACATGCTCGACCTCCTCGGCGGCGACGCCGTCAAGCTGGACGAGCTGGAGCGGCGCATCGCCCACCACCTCGGCTTCGCCCAGGCCTTCACCTCCGTCGGCCAGGTCTACCCGCGCTCGCTGGACTACGAGGTCGTCACCTCCCTGGTGCAGCTGGCCGCCGCGCCGTCCTCGCTCGCCAAGACCATCCGCCTGATGGCCGGCCACGAGCTGGTCACCGAGGGCTTCAAGCCCGGCCAGGTCGGCTCCTCCGCGATGCCGCACAAGATGAACACCCGCTCCTGCGAGCGCGTCAACGGCCTCATGGTCATCCTGCGCGGCTACGCCTCCATGGCCGGCGAGCTCGCGGGCGACCAGTGGAACGAGGGCGACGTCTCCTGCTCCGTGGTGCGCCGCGTGGCCCTGCCCGACGCGTTCTTCGCGCTCGACGGCCTGATGGAGACCTTCCTGACGGTGCTCGACGAGTTCGGCGCCTTCCCCGCCGTCGTCGCCCGCGAGCTGGACCGCTACCTGCCCTTCCTCGCCACCACCAAGGTGCTCATGGCCGCCGTGCGCGCCGGCGTCGGCCGCGAGGTCGCGCACGAGGCGATCAAGGAGCACGCGGTCGCCTCCGCGCTCGCCATGCGCGAGCAGGGCGCCGAGCGCAACGAGCTTCTCGACAAGCTCGCCGCCGACGAGCGCATCCCCCTGGACCGGGCCGGCCTCGACGCCCTGATGGCCGACAAGCTGTCCTTCACCGGCGCCGCGGCCGACCAGGCCGCCCTCGTGGTCTCCCGCATCGAGGAGATCGCCAAGCGCCACCCGGAGGCCGCGGCGTACGCGCCGGGGGCGATCCTCTGACACCCGAGCAGCTGGAGGCCGCCCGCGACCGCCTCGTCCCCGACGTGGTCGCGGACGGCCTCCGCGTCCTCTTCTGCGGGATCAACCCCGGCCTGATGTCGGCCGCCACCGGGCACCACTTCGCCCGCCCGGGCAACCGCTTCTGGCCCGTCCTGCACGCCTCCGGCTTCACCCCGCGGCAGCTGCGCCCCGCCGAGCAGGAGGAACTGCTCTCCTACGGGCTCGGCATCACCAACGTCGTCGCCCGGGCCTCGGCCCGCGCGGACGAGCTGAGCACCGCCGAGTACGTCGAAGGCGGCCGCATCCTGACCGAGAAGGTCGAGCTGCTCCGGCCGCGCTGGCTCGCGGTCGTGGGGGTCACCGCCTACCGCGTCGCGTTCGGCGACAAGCACGCGAAGATCGGCCCGCAGGAGCGGACGATAGGCGCCACCCGCATCTGGGCCCTGCCCAACCCCAGTGGACTCAACGCCCACTGGCCGCTGCCGAAGATGGCCGAGGAGTTCGCCCGGCTGCGGGCAGCGGCCGACGGCGAGCCGGTCTGACCGGAGGGGTCACGCGTCGCGGCGGTGCAGGGACCACCGTGCGGACGCCCTGGAGCTGGACATCCGCAACCCCCTTCCCGAGTCCGCGGGCAGCACCGTCAGCGGCACGGGTAGCGGCCTGCGGGGCATTCGCGAGCGCGCCGCCCTGCTCGGCGGCCAGGCCCGGACAGGGGTGCACGAGGGCACGTGGCGGGTGCGGGCCCTGCTCCCGCTGAGCGCCTGGGGTGACCCGGTGCCCCTATCTGTTCTGCTCGTCGACGACGAACCCCTGGTCCGCGCCGGCCTGCGCGCCATCCTCGAAGCACAGTCCGACATCGAGGTGACGGGCGAGGCCGCGGACGGTGCCGCCGTGGTGCCGATGGGGCGTCAGTTGCGGCCGGACGTCGTTGCGATGGACGTACGGATGCCGCTGCCGGCCGGCATCGAGGCCACCCGGGCCGTCCTGCGCACGGTGCAGCCGCCGCCCAAGGTCCTGGTCGTGACCACCTTCGAGAACGACGAGTACGTCGGCGACGCGCTGCGCGCCGGAGCCGACGGCTTCCTCCTCAAGCGCGCCGCGCCCGCCGAGTGGAGAAGGCGGCCCTGACCGCGCGCGAGGCCGAAGTGCTGCGCCAGATGGCCCGCGGCCTGTCCGACGCCGAGATCGCGGCCACCTTGCTGCTCGGCTCCGAGACGGTGAAGACGCACGTCAGCGCGGTGCTGGCGAAGCTGGGAGCACACGACCGCACCCAGGCGGTGATCGCCCCCTACGAGTCGGGGTTCGTCACACCCGGGTGAGTCCCGAGGCTCGCCGCCGGTCACCGCACCCGATACGATCCGGCCAGTAAGCAAAGGCTGCGCAAAAGCGAGGAGGCGGCAACGTTGGGGCGGCTCACCGGCGGGGACCCGTCCCTGCTCCGGCGGATCAATTCGGCCGTGGTCCTGCACGCGCTCCGCACGGCCGTCTCCTCCGCGTCCCCGCTGTCCACCGCGCCCACCCTCACCGACCTGGTCAAGGTCACCGGCCTGTCCCGGCCGACCGTGGAGGGCGTGGTCGAGGGCCTGATGGAGTCCGGCCTGGTCGTCGAGGCGCCCGCCGGCGAGGGCGAGGCGCGCCGCCAGGGCCGCCCCGCGCGCCGTTTCCGCTTCCGGGTGGAGGCGGGCCACCTGCTGGGCATCGAGATCGGCCCGCACCGGATCGCCGCCCTGATGTCCGACCTGAGCGGCCGCGTCATGGGCTCGGCGTCCATGGACGTGCCCGAGACCGCCCCGGCGGACGAACGGCTGGACCGGGTGAAGGACGCCGTCGCCGATCTCCTCGCGCGCTCGGGCGTCCCGCGCAGCGGGCTGCGGGCCGTCGGCGTGGCCAGCCCGGGCATCGTGGAGGCCGACGGCACCGTCCGGCTGGGCACGGCGCTGCCGGGCTGGACCGGCCTGCCGCTCGGCGAGCGGCTGCGCCGCTCGTTCCGCTGCCCGGTCCTCGTGGAGAACGACGCCAACGCCGCCGCGGTCGCCGAGCACTGGAAGGGCGCCGCCACCGGCTCGGACGACGTCGTCTTCGTCCTGGCCGGGCTCAGCCCCGGGGCCGGTTCGCTGATCGGCGGGCGGCTGCACCGGGGCTTCGGCGGCGCGGCCGGCGAGATCGGGGCCCTGCACCTCCTCGGCCGCGAGGCCACCCCCGAAGAGGTGCTGTCCACGACGGGGGAGCCGCTGCACCCGCTGGACGAGGCCCAGGTGGCCCGCGTTTTCGCGCTGGCGCGCGAGGGCGACGAGCAGGCCGCGGCGGCCGTCGAGCGCTTCATGCGCAGGCTCGTGCACGACGTGGCCGCGCTGGTGCTGGCCCTGGATCCCGAGCTGGTCGTCGTCGGCGGCTGGGCGGCGGGGCTCAGCGGCGTGCTGGAGCCGCTGCGCAAGGAGCTCGCCCGCTACTGCCTGCGGCCGCCGCAGGTGGTGCAGTCGATGCTGGGCGAGGCCGCGGTGGCCACGGGCGCGCTGCGCCTGGCCCTGGACCACGTGGAGAAGCAGCTGTTCGCGGTGGAGAGCACGGTCACCGCGCGGCGGTGAGCGGGTCCGTGAGCGGGGAGGTGGGGACGCCCCGCCCGGGCCCCGGGCCGAGCCGCCGCGCGGTCCCACCGGGACCGCCGGGCGCACGCGCTCAGCCCGCGGCCAGGAGCTGCACTCCGCTCTCGCCGAACGTGAGCCGGCAGGTGTCCGCGCGGTAGGTGGCGACGGCCACGGCCGCCGTGGCGCCCTCGGCGAAGTAGCGCGTGGTGACGAGGAGGACGGGAGCACCGGGCAGCCGGTCGAGCTGCTTGGCGTCCTCGGCGCGGGCCGACCCCAGCTCGACGGCGCGGTCCTGGCCCTCCAGGCCCAGACGCTGCAGCTCGCGCAGGACGGTGCGGGCACGCGCGGCGCCCGACGCGGTGTCGATCGCGGCGAGGCCGGGGACGGACGACCCCGGCACGTACAGCAGCTCGGCGGCCACGGGCTGGCCGTGCGTGCGGCGGATCCGGCGCACGGTGTGCACGCTCTGGCCGGCGGCCGTGCCCAGCAGCCGGGCGACGGCCGCGGGCGGGGCCGTCTCCTGGCAGTCGACGGCCTGCCAGGAATCCGTGGCGGCCCCGGGCCAGGCGTCGTCCGCGTCACCGACGGCCACGCCCACGCGGGGCGGGGCGACGGTGGTGCCGACGCCGCGGCGGCGCTGCAGCCGCCCTTCGAGCTCCAGTTGTTCGAGTGCCTGCCGGAGCGTGGCGCGTGCGACGCCGAACCGGGCGGCGAGCTCCCGCTCGTTCGGCAGGATCTCACCCACCGCGAACTCGGAGTCGAGCGCCTCGCTGAGCACGGTCTTCAGGTGCCAGTACTTCGGCTCCGGCACCGTTTCGAGCTGCGTGGTCCCCACCCTGATCCTCCGCAAAGCATTTTGCGCGCTTCTTTATTAAAGGTTGTTGCAGTATGGCGACCATAGGACGGTGCCCGGACTTGGTCAAGACCAATGCCCCGATTAACGGCCCGGTACGCGATCGCTTCGAGCCCTTCGACTACGGTCGGCCTTCGCGGGCCCCGGCGAACGTTCGTACGGGCCCGGGCGAGCGAACGGAGGGGCGATGGACCAGGTCACGGTGGTCACGGGAGGCAGCCGGGGGATCGGCGCGGCCGTCGCGGTGCGGCTGGCGCGCGCCGGCCACAGCGTCGGCATCGGCTACGAACGGGCGGCCGGCGCCGCCGAGGAGACGGCCCGCGCGGTGCGCGCCGAGGGCGCCCGGTGCGTGGCCGTCCAGGTCGACACCAGCGTGGAGAGTGCCGTGGACACCCTCTTCGAGACCGTGCGCGCGGAACTGGGCCCGGTCACCGGCCTGGTGAACAACGCGGGCGTCACGGGCCTGCTCGGCCGGTTCACCGAGACGCCGGTGGAGCGGATGCGACGGGTCGTCGACGTCAACGTGACGGGCGCTCTGATCTGCGCCCGGCGGGCCGCCCTGGAGATGTCCACCCGCCACGGCGGCCGCGGCGGCGCGATCGTGAACATCTCCTCCGGCGCGGCCACCCTCGGCAGCCCGGGGGAGTACGTGCACTACGCGGCGAGCAAGGCCGCCGTCGACGCGATGACCGTCGGCCTGTCCAAGGAGCTCGCCGAGGAGGGCATCCGCGTCAACTCCGTACAGCCCGGAATGATCGTCACGGACATCCACGCCGCGATGGGCGACCCGGAGCGGCCCTGGCGCAACCCCGGCCGCGTGCCGATGGGCCGCCCCGGACAGCCCGACGAGGTGGCGGCGGCGGTGGCGTGGCTGCTCTCGCCGGAGGCCTCGTACACCACCGGAGCGGTGCTGCGGGTGGCCGGCGGCCTGTAGCCGGGCGGCTATCCCGCCAGGGCGGCGAGCTTGTCGGGGTTGCGCACCAGGTAGACCGTCGTGATCCGGCCGTCCGCCACCTCCAGGCTGAGGGCGGTGTCCGGGCGTCCCCGGGACAGGACGAGGAGGCCGGGGCGGCCGTTGATCTCTATGAAGCGGGCCTCGCCCTCCGGCAGGGGCTGGTGCGCCACCGCGTAGAGGAAGCGGCCGACCTTGTCCGCGGTCTCGATGACGCGCAGCGGCGCCTTGGACTTGCCGCCGCTGTCGCCGACGAGCCGCACGTCGGGCGCGAGCAGCTCCAGCAGGCTCCCGAGGCTGCCGCCGGTGGCCGCCGCGAGGAACTTCTCGGTGAGCTCGCGCTGCTCGGCGGGGTCCACGGTGAAGCGCGGCCTGCGCTCGTCGACGTGACGGCGCGCGCGGGTCGCCAGCTGGCGCACCGACGCCTCCGAGCGGTCGAGCGTCACGGCGATCTCGCCGAAGGGGAAGCCGAACGCCTCCCGCAGCACGAAGACCGCGCGCTCCAGCGGGGAGAGCGACTCCAGGACCACGAGCACGGCCAGCGAGACGGAGTCCGCCAGGACCGCCCGCTCGGCGGTGTCGGGGACGGCGGGGCCGTAGTCGGTGGCGATCGGCTCGGGCAGCCAGGGCCCCACGTACGCCTCGCGCCGCGCCTGCACCTGGCGCAGCCGGTCGATCGCCAGCCGCGTGGTGATCCGCACGAGGTACCCGCGGGCGTCGCGCACGTCCTCGCGGGCGGCTCCCGACCAGCGCAGCCAGGCCTCCTGGACGACGTCCTCGGCGTCGGCGACGCGGCCGAGCATCCGGTAGGCCACGCCGGTCAGCACGGAACGGTGCTCCTCGAAGGAGCCGAGGGCGGCGTCGGACGCGGAGTCGGGTGCGGTCACCGGTCCATCCCAGCGGACGCGGTGGGGCTTGTCCATGTGAACTCGCTCTCGGAGCGCGGCCGTACGGGACTCGCACAGGGTCTACCCTGCGGTAACCCTTACTGACATCCTGTCTCAATACCTCACCGGTCACCCCAGGATGACGAGGAGCCACCCATGGCCGACACGGTCGTCTTCCCCATCGACACCCCCGCCGGACGACGGAATGCACAGGTGTCCTACGAACGGCTCGGCAGCGGAGAGCCACTGGTGCTCCTGCACGGCATCGGCCACCACCTGCAGGCGTGGGACCCGGTCGCCGGCATCCTCGCCGCCGAGCGCGACGTCATCGCCGTCGACCTGCCGGGCTTCGGCAACTCCCCGGCCCTGCCGGACGGCGTGACCTACGACCTGCGCGGCGTGGTCCCCGTCCTCGCGGCGCTCTTCGAGGCGCTGGACCTCGACCGGCCGCACGTGGTGGGCAACTCGCTCGGCGGCCTGCTGGCCCTGCAGCTCGCCCACGAGAAGCTCGTGCGGTCCACGACGGTGCTCTCGCCCGCGGGCTTCTGGACCGAGGGCGAGCGCCGCTACGCCTTCGGCGTGCTGCGCGCGATGCGGCGCGGCGCCGAGTCGCTGCCCCCGCGGGCCGTCGCCCGCCTGGCCCGCACGGCCGCCGGCCGCGCGGCACTGACCGGCACCATCTACGCCCGCCCGGGCCGCCGTTCGCCGGACGCGGTCATGGCCGAGACGCGCGCCCTGCGCGAGTGCACCGCCTTCGAACCCACGCTGGAGGCCGGCCGCAGCATCCTGTTCACGCACGACATCGTGGACGTCCCTGTCACCGTCGCCTGGGGCGCGCACGACCGGCTGCTGCTGCGGCGCCAGGGGATCCGGGCCAAGAAGGTCATCCCCGAAGCCCGCCTGATACGGCTGCCCGGCTGCGGGCACGTCCCCATGAACGACGACCCGGCGCTGGTCGCCAGAGTCATCCTGGACGCCACCCGGTGAAGTCGCCCCGTCCCGGGGGCCACCCGGCCCCCGGGACGGCCGGGCCCGGGTGGGAGATATCCGTCTGACCTGCACGGATATCATCGGACGGACCGCCCGTGGGCCGTCAATGCACCAGGAGAGTCCCATGTCGTCCGTCCGGTCCCGCCTCCTCTACGTCACCGACCTCGCCTACCCGGCGAAGGGACGCCGGTACTGCGACGAGGACATCTACCTCTCCTCCCGGCTGCGCGAGGACTTCGACGTCGCGCTGTGCCACCCGCTCGACGCCGCCGCGCTCATGGACGGCCACGACGCCGTCGTCATCCGCAACAGCGGGCCGGTGCTGCACTACCAGGAGGCCTACGACGACTTCGCCCGCCGGGCGGAGAAGGACGGCGTGCTCGTCTACAACCAGCTCACGGGCAGGGCCGACATGGCCGGCAAGCAGTACCTGCCCGACCTCAGCGCGGCGGGCTACCCCGTCATCCCCACCGCCGACCGCCCCGAGGACGCCGGCCGCCTGCCCGACGTCGCCGAGTACGTGGTCAAGCCGAAGCTCGGCGCCGACTCCATAGGCCTGCGCTTCGTCCCGCGCGAGGAGCTCGCCGGCGTCGACTACGACGGCGTCCTCGTCCAGCCCCGCATCCACTTCCGCTACGAGATCTCGTTCTACTTCGTCGACGACGCCTTCCAGTACGCCCTCCACGCCCCCGACCCCGCCCGGCGCTGGGTCCTCGAACCGTACGAGCCCACCGCCGAGGACCTGGCCTTCGCCCGGCGCTTCATCGACTGGAACGGCATCGAGCACGGCATCCAGCGCGTGGACGCCTGCCGCACCCCGGAGGGCGAGCTCCTGCTGGTCGAGCTGGAGGACCTCAACCCGTACCTCTCGCTCGACCTCGTCGGCCCGCCGGTGCGCGACGCCTTCGTCGACGCGTTCAAGGCCTCGCTGCACCGGCTGATCGGCAACTGAGACGACGGGCGGGCCCGGGCCCCGCAACCGGGGCCCGCGGACTAGCCCTCCGCCCGCACCCAGCCCGTCACCGGGCCGGGCTCCGCACCGCCCGCCGGCGGCGTCACCCAGAACGCCCTGCCCAGCTCGGCGCTGAAGTGCGCACCCGCCCGCCCGTCCCCGGACGAGCGGCCCGTCAGCCGCCGCCCGATCCACGGCACCAGGTGCTCGCGGGTGAAGCGCGCGTCGGCGGCGCGCCGGGCCGCCCAGCCCGCGCGCACCGACGGCGGCAGCGCCGCGCGCCAGTCGGAGTCGGCCTCGTGGCCGAGCGCCTGCCACACGGCCTCGGCCACCCGCCGGTGGCCCTCGGCGTTCAGGTGCAGGCGGTCGTCGGCCCACAGCCGCGCGTCGCCCAGCACGTCGGCGCCGAAGAGGTCCACGACGACCGCGCCGTGCCGCTCCGCCAGCTCGTCGATGAAGGAGAACAGCTGCTCCATGCGGGGGCGGAACCGCTCCAGGACCGGGCCGCGCCGGCCGGGGCTGCGCATCAGCACCAGCTGCTTGCAGCTCGGCGCGAGCCGGTCCGCGGCCTCCGCCAGCCGCGCGCACACCACGTCCACGTCGCACTTGGGCCGCAGCACGTCGTTGAGGCCGCCGACCAGCGTGACCAGGTCCGCGCCGAGCGCCGCGGCCGGCGCGGACTGCTCGTCGGCGATCTGGCCGATGAGCTTGCCGCGCACCGCGAGGTTCGCGTAGCGGAAGCCGGGGGTGCGGGAGGCCAGCCGGGCGGCGAGCAGATCGGCCCAGCCGCGGTAGGAGCCGTCCGGGAGTCCGTCGGACATGCCCTCGGTGAAGGAGTCCCCGACCGCGACAAAGCTGGTGTACGTGACATTCATCTGCATGGCGCGGGCGATCCTACTCCTGTACGGCAGACGGCCCTCGCCCCGGTCGCGGATGCGGCGGGGGCGAGGGCCGTCAGCGGCGTCACTGCGCGGGGCGGCCCACCAGCTCGCGCAACAGGTCCTCCAGCGTCACCAGGCCGGCCAGCCGGCCGTCCTCGCCGATCACGGCCGCGAGGTGGGTGCCGGTGCCGCGCATCGTCGTGATGACGTCGTCCAGCGGCGTGACCGCGCGCACCGTGGCGATGCGGCGCATCCGCTGCAGCGGGAACGGGAAGTCCCGCGGCCGGGCGTCCAGGGCGTCCTTCACGTGCAGGTAGCCCAGGATCCGGCCCGCGGCGTCCACCACGGGGAACCGGGAGAAGCCGGACTCGGCCGACAGCCGCTCCAGCCCCTCGGGGGTGACGCCGAGCGGCGCCGAGACCACCCGCTCGACGGGAGTGACCACGTCCTTCACCGGGCGCTTCCCCAGCACCAGGGCGTCCCGCAGCCGTTCGGTGGCCCGGGAGTCGAGCAGGCCGGCCGCGCTGGAATCGGCGACGATCCGCGCGAGCTGGTCGTCCGAGTACGTCGCCGTGACCTCGTCCTTCGGCTCCACCCGCAGCAGCTTCAGCAGGCCGTTGGCGAAGGCGTTGATGGCGAAGACGAACGGGCGCAGCGCCCGCGCCAGCGTGACCAGCGGCGGGCCGAGCAGCAGGGCGGTGCGCACCGGCTCGGCCAGCGCGATGTTCTTGGGCACCATCTCGCCGAAGAGCATGTGCAGGTACGTCGCCACGGCCAGCGCGATGACGAACGACACGGGGTGGATCAGGCCGTGCGGCACGCCGAGCGCGTTGAACACCGGCTCCAGCAGGTGGGCGATCGCGGGCTCGGCGACCACACCCAGGACCAGCGTGCACAGCGTGATGCCGAGCTGGGCCGCGGCCATCAGCGCCGAGATGTGCCGCAGGCCCCACATGACGCTGCGGGCACGCCGGTCGCCGCGGTCGGCGTACGGCTCGATCTGGCTGCGGCGCACCGAGATCAGGGCGAACTCCGCACCCACGAAGAAGGCGTTGACGACGAGCGTCGCCAGGCCGATGAGCAACTGCACGAAGGTCATCGGCCGGCCTCCTCGGTCAGCCCGGCGCCGCTGCCGGCGGCGTCCGCCGGGGGGCCGGTCAGGCGCACGCGGGCGGCGCGGTGACCGGCCGCGTCGACGACGTCGACGCGCCAGCCCGCGACCTCCACGGTGTCGCCCCGCAGGGGGATGCGGCCGAGCTCGGTGGCCACGAGACCGGCCAGCGTCTCGTAGGGGCCGTCCGGAGCCCGCAGCCCGATGATCATCAGCTGGTCGGTGCGGGCCGCGCCGTCCGCGTCGTACAGCGGCCGGCCGGCCGCGTCCGTGCCCGCGGGCGCGATGTCGGGCACCTCGTGGGGGTCGTGCTCGTCGCGGACCTCGCCGACGACCTCCTCCACGATGTCCTCCAGGGTGACGACGCCGGCGGTGCCGCCGTACTCGTCGATGACGACGGCCATGGTGCGCTTGCCCGACAGCCGGTCCAGGAGCCGGTCCACGGTCAGCGACTCCGGCACGAGCAGCGGCTCGCGCAGGATCGAGGTGACCGGGTGGCGGTGGCGGCGGTCGGCGGGTATGGCCAGGACGTCCTTGATGTGCGCGACGCCGATGACGGTGTCCAGGCTGCCGCGGTAGACGGGGAAGCGGGACAGGCCCGTCGCGCGCGTCGCGTTCGCGACGTCCTCGGCGTTGGCCTGGGCGTCGAGGGCGGTGACCTGGACGCGCGGCGTCATCACGTTCTCCGCCGTCAGTTCGGCGAGGTTCAGGGTCCGCACGAACAGCTCGGCGGTGTCCGCCTCCAGGGCGCCCTCCTTGGCGGAGTGCCGGGCCAGCGCGGCGAGCTCCTGCGGGCCGCGCGCGGAGGCCAGCTCCTCGGCGGGCTCCAGGCCCATGCGGTGCAGGGTGCGGTTGGCGGTGTTGTTCAGGTGCCGGATCAGCGGGCGGAAGGCGGCGGAGAACGCGCGCTGCGGCCCCGCGACCCGCTTCGCCACCGGCAGCGGGCGCGAGATCGCCCAGTTCTTCGGGACCAGCTCGCCGACCACCATCAGCACGACGGTGGACAGCACCGTGGCCAGGATCAGGGCGGTCGAGGAGGCGGCCGCGGAGCCGAGGCCCACGGCCTCCATCGGGCCCGTGAGCAGCGCCGCGATGGACGGCTTGGAGATCATGCCGATGATCAGGCCGGTCACGGTGATGCCGAGCTGGGCGCCGGAGAGCTGGAAGGTGAGGCTGCGCACGGCCTCGATGGCGCCGGCCGCGCCGCGCTCGCCCTTCTCCGCGGCGCGCTCGAGGTCGGCGCGCTCGACGGTGGTCAGCGAGAACTCCGCCGCGACGAAGACGGCGCAGGCCAGCGTCAGCAGCAGGGCGACCACCAGCAGGACTACCTCGGTCATCGGTTCACCTCCGTCCCATGGTCGGACGAAGGGACGGGGATCGCGCGATGTCGACTGCGGGGACTACTGGGAGGCTCGCCCATGGGCGGACGCTCACACCTTTCACGTGGCAACGGGGTCTTTGCCCATCCATGGTAAAGGACGGGCAAAGCAAAGATCCGGACGGAGCTCCGGGTGATCGGGGGAGTGTACGCCGTACCGCAGTTCCCCGATCACCCGCACGAGCGCCGTCCGGGTCCGGCCGGCAGCGTCATCCCCGAGGGCGCCGCGCGGTCACCCGCGACCGCCGGACGCCTCCGGCGGGACCGCCGGCCGTCTGGCCACCCCCAGCACGCACGGGGACGCCGGGGTCGGCACCCGGCTCTGCGGCACCTGCAGCCGGGTGAACGCCCCCAGCTCGAACCCCGCCGCCTCGATCGCCCCCAGCGGATCCCGCGCCGTGTGGCACCCGCCGAACAGCACCGGCCAGACCGTGCGGTCCAGCGCCCGCTGCGTCACCGCAAGCGCCCGGCCCTGCGCCCGCCCGTGCTCGAAGAACCGCAGCTCACCGCCCGGCCGCAGCACCCGCCGCAGCTCCGCCAGCGCGCGCCGCACATCCCGTACGGAACACAGCACCAGCGAGGTCACCGCCGCGTCGAACGCCTCGCTCTTCACCGGCAGCGCCTCGGCCGCACCCGGCACCACGTCCACCGGCACACCCGAACGGACCGCCGCCTCCACCGCGATCCTGCGCAGCCCGCGCTCGGGCTCGATCGCCACGACCTCCGAGACCGTCGGCGGGTAGTACGGGAAGTTCAGGCCGTTGCCCGCACCGATCTCGATCACCCGCCCCGACAGGCCGGCCAGCAGCTCGCGCCGGTGCTCCCCGATGCCCGCCCGCTCGTCGAGGACCGGGCTCACCCTGGCGTAGAACCGGGCGAAGAGCGGATGGTGCACGGCGTCGTGCGGCAACCTGGTGCTCCGAAGCGGCGGCATGGCACACCCCTTTCCGGGGACGACGGCTACCGCGATTGTTCCCCCGTCGGACCGGCCCGCACCGTCGGCGCGCCGCAATGTCCGCTGCGGCCGCGGTAGTTGGGGCGGGAGAGGTGGGTGGGGCGGCCGGGGAGAGCGGGGTCAGCGGTGTGCCGCTGCGAAGCCCTCCGCGTCCCACGTGCCGGACAGCTCCGGCGCCAGCCAGCCGGGGGCCGCCGCGCGGAACGCCTCCGGCGCGAGGGCGCCCGCGCGCTCCGGGACGGCGCCCAGCAGCGGGGCGCCGGCCGCCTTCGGCAGGTCGGCGAGGTTGCAGCGCATCGCCAGGTCCGGGGCGGCCGGCCAGCTGCCGATCACCACGCCCCGGCAGCGCAGGCCGCGGGCGCGCAGGGCCTCCGCGGTGAGCTGGGTCGTGTTGAGCGTGCCCAGACCGGCCTGCACGACGACCAGCACCGGGGCGTCCAGCAGGCGGGCCGCGTCCGCGAGGGTCGTGCCCTCCTCGTCCAGGTGGACCAGGAGACCGCCGGCGCCCTCCACCAGGACCAGGTCGTGGGTTCCGGCGAGCCGCGAGGCCGCCTCCGCGATCTGCGGCGGGCGCACGGGCGGCAGCCCGGCCCGGGCCGCGGCCGTGCCCGGCGCGAGCGGCTCCGGGAACCGCCCGAGCTCCTCCCCGGTCACCCCGCCCCCCACGAGCCGCCGCACCTCGGCGACGTCCCCCGGCTCACCGGGTGCGACACCCGTCTGCGCCGGCTTGAGCACGGCCACCGAGCGGCTCGCGGCTCGCGCCGCCGCCGCGACGGCGGCGGTGACCACGGTCTTCCCGATCTCGGTCCCGGTCCCTGTGACGACCAGTACGGTCATGGTGTTCGGTTCTCCGTTTCGTGGTCACTGACAACTTGATCGAGCACGGCACCGCCGGGCTCCCCGGGGGGTGGCTGCGCGCCGCGGCGGCGGAAGAAGATGCGGCCGGTGACCAGGTGCCGGCCCGCGGCCCGGACGCCCTTGCGCGTATGTGCGACCAGCGCCCCTCCGGGCTTCCTTCCGCCGCGGCGGCGATCAGCCCCCGCGGCGCATTCCGGCGGTGCCGGGCCACCCCGTGGGGCAGGGCCCCGCCGTCAGGCGACCGCGCGGTCCCGCGTCACGCGACCCGGACCGCCGCGCGGACCGCCGTGCACACCCGGGCCAGGTCCTCGTCGCCCGTGATGTACGGCGGCATCACGTACAGCAGGTCCCGGAACGGGCGCAGCCACACGCCCTCGCGGACCACCGCGCGCGTCGCCGCCGCGACGTCGACCTCGTGGTCGAGCTGGACGACGCCGATCGCGCCGAAGACGCGGACGTCCCGCACGCCCGGCAGCGCGGCCGCCTCGGCGAGGCCGTCCCGCAGGCCGGTTTCGATGCGCTTGACCTCCGTCTGCCAGTCCTGTTCCAGCAGCAGGTCGATCGAGGCGTTCGCCACGGCCGCGGCGAGCGGATTGCCCATGAACGTCGGCCCGTGCGCGAGCACCGGCACCTCGCCCTGCGAGATGCCGTCGGCGACCCGCGCCGTGCACAGCGTCGCCGCCATGGTCAGGTATCCGCCGGTGAGCGCCTTGCCCAGGCACATCACGTCGGGGGTGACCCCGGCGTGCTCCGCGGCGAACAGCCGGCCCGTGCGGCCGAACCCGGTGGCGATCTCGTCGAAGACGAGGAGCACGTCGTGCTCGTCGCACGCTTCCCGCAGCACCCGCAGGAGGGCGGGGTCGTGGAAGCGCATCCCGCCCGCTCCCTGCACCACCGGTTCGACGATGACCGCCGCGAGCTCGTGGGCGTGGGCGGCGAGCGTCTCGCGCAGGTGCGCCGCGTACGCCTCCACGGCCCCGGCACCGGCGGACAGGGCCGGCGGCGCGTCCGCGAAGACGTGCTCGGGGAGCGCCCCGGACCACAGTTCGTGCATCCCGCCGTCCGGGTCGCACACGGCCATCGGCTGCCAGGTGTCCCCGTGGTAGCCGCCGCGCCAGGTCATCAGCCGGCGCTTCTCGGGCCGTCCGGCCGAGCGCCAGTACTGCAGGCACATCTTGACGGCGACCTCGACGGACACCGAACCGGAGTCGCAGAGGAAGACGTGTTCCAGCCCCTCGGGGGTGATCTCCACCAGCCGGGCGGCCAGCCGCACGGCGGGCTCGTGGGTGAGCCCGCCGAACATCACGTGGCTCATCCGCCCGAGCTGCTCGCGCGCGGCCTCGTTGAGGACGGGGTGGTTGTAGCCGTGGACGGCGGACCACCACGACGACATCCCGTCGATCAACTCGCCCACGCCGTCGACCGGTTCGGCGAGCCGCAGCCGCACCCCCGACGCGGACTCCACGAGCAGCGGCTCCTGGCGGCCCGGCATCGGACCGTAGGGGTGCCACACGTGCTGCCGGTCGAGGGCGAGGAGCTCGCCGGGGGTGAGCGGCTCAGGCATTGGGGGGCAGGTCCGTCCCCGCGCCGCGGCGCCGCACGGCGACGAGGTCCGTACGGGCCTCCCGTCCGGCGCCGGCGCCGGCCTCGGAGTCCGCCGCGGCCTCGGACACGGCACCGGCCTCGGGCTCCGCGGCCGGGGCCGCACCGCCGTCCCCGCAGGGCCCGCACGAGCCCCCGCCGCAGCCGGAGGCTTCGGCGGCGGCGACGTCCGCGCGGTGGGCCGGCAGCGTCGTCGTGTCCGCGCCCTCCACCTCGAAGCCGGCGTCCGCGATCATGTCCAGGTCGGCCTTGCCCTCCTGGCCCTCGCTGGTGAGGTAGTCGCCGAGGAAGATCGAGTTGGCCAGGTGCAGCGCGAGCGGCTGCATCGAGCGCAGGTGCACCTCGCGCCCGCCGGCCAGCCGCACCTCGACGTCGGGGCAGACGAACCGCACCATCGCGAGGATGCGCAGCGCCCGCTGCGGCGTGAGGTTCCACTCCTTGGCCAGCGGAGTGCCCTCGAAGGGGATGAGGAAGTTGACCGGCACCGAGTCCGGGTCCAGGGCGCGCAGCGAGAAGACGACGTCGACGAGGTCCTCGTCGCTCTCGCCCATGCCCGCGATCAGCCCGGAGCACGCGGACATGCCCGCGGCCTGCGCCTGCTGCACGGTGTCGACGCGGTCGGCGTAGGTGTGGGTCGTGGTGATGTCGCCGTAGGTGGCTTCGGAGGTGTTGAGGTTGTGGTTGTAGGCGTCGGCGCCGGCGGCGCGCAGCCGCTCGGCCTGGCCCGCGGAGAGCAGTCCGAGGCAGGCGCACACCTCGACGTCCTCGTTCTGCTCCTTGATCGCCTCGATGGTCTTGGAGACGCGGTCGACGTCCCGGTCCGTGGGCCCGCGACCGCTGGCGACCAGGCACACCCGCTTGGCGCCGCCGGCGACACCGGCGGCCGCGGCCTTGGAGGCCTCCTCCGGCTTGAGCCAGGTGTACTTCAGGATCCCGGCCTTGGAACCGAGGCGCTGCGAGCAGTACGAGCAGTCCTCCGGGCAGAGCCCGGACTTGAGGTTGACGAGGTAGTTCAGCTTCACCCGGCGCCCGAACCACCTGCGGCGCACCTTGCCGGCCGCAGCCACCACGTCGAGCAGGTCGTCGTCGGAGGTCGCCAGCACGGCGAGCGCCTCTTCGCGGGTCGGCAGCTCGCGCCGCAGCCCCTTGTCCACCAGCGTGTTCAGCAGGTCCATGGCGGTGATCCTCGCTCACGGCCACACCCCTGGCCAAGGTAGGGATCGCACAACACCCGCCGATTGATGTGTGTGTATTGCCACACCCTGACCAGGTGTGACGCCCGCTACCTTCTACGGAGGTTCTATCCGGGCTCCACAGAACCGGCCCCAGCCCCTTGGAACGCCGAAGGACGGCCGCATGCCTCAGGACTCGCCCCGGGACGCCCCGGGGGACACGCCCCGGGCCCGCCTCCGGGACCCCTTCGCCTGGATCGACGCGCACCACGAGCGGCGCCTGGCGGCCGGGCTCGTACGGACCCTGCGGCCCCGCCCGGCCGACTCGCCGCTGACCGATCTCGCGGGCAACGACTACCTGGGCCTGACCCGCCACGCGGAGGTCACCGAGGCCGCGGCCGCGGCCGCCGTCCGGTGGGGCGCCGGCGCGACGGGCTCCCGCCTGGTCACCGGCAGCACCGCCCTGCACGCCCGGCTGGAGGAGGAGCTCGCCGCCTTCTGCGGCTTCGAGGCCGCCCTCGTCTTCTCCTCGGGCTACGCGGCCAACCTCGCCGCCGTCACCGCGCTCGCCGGGCCCGCCGGCGACGGCGGCCCGGCCCTGCTCGTCTGCGACGAGGGCAACCACGCCTCCCTGATCGACGGCTGCCGGCTGGCCCGCGCCGAGAAGGCGGTCGTGCCGCACGCCGATCCGGACGCCGTCCGCAAGGCCCTGGCCGCCCACGACGGCCGCGCGCTCGCCGTCACCGACTCCGTCTTCTCCGTCGACGGCGACGCCGCCCCGCTGCCCGCGCTCGCCGGGGCGTGCCGCGCGCACGGCGCGGCCCTGCTCGTGGACGACGCACACGGGCTCGGCGTCCTCGGCGAGGGCGGCCGGGGCGCGGTGCACGCGGCGGGACTGGCGGGGGACCCGGACGTCGTCGCCACGGTGACGCTGTCGAAGGCGCTGGGCAGCCAGGGCGGCGCGGTGCTCGGCCCGCAGCGGGTGATCAGGCACCTGGTGAGCAACGCCCGCACGTTCATCTTCGACACCGGCCTCGCCCCGGCCGCCGCCGGTGCCGCGCTGGCGGCCCTCGCGGTGCTGCGGCGCGAGCCGCAGCGCGCGCGGCGCGTCCGGGACATCGCGGCCGAGCTGCACCGCAGGCTGGTGGCGGCGGGCTTCGCGGCGGTACGGCCCGACGCGGCGGTGGTGTCCGTACGGGCCCCCTCGCCGGAGGCGGCGGTGCGGTGGGCCGCGGACTGCCGGGAGGCGGGGATCGCGGTGGGCTGCTTCCGGCCGCCGTCCGTGCCGGACGGCGTCTCCCGGCTGCGGCTGACGGCGCGGGCCGACCTGTCGGACGAGCAGGTGACGGCAGCGGCCGACGCGATCATCAGGACCGCGCCGGCCGCCTGAGCGTGCCGGGAGGGACCTGGGTCAGGGCCGGTCGGTCCCGCCGTCGCGCAGCCCCTCGACGAAGCGGGACCACGCGGCGGAGCGGAAGACGAGCGCGGGACCGCCGGCCCGCTTGGAGTCGCGCACGGCGAGGAGGCGGCCGGGGAGCGGTCCGGCCGTCTCGACGCAGTTGTTGTATCCGGTGCTGTAACTGCTGCGGCGCCACGGGGCGTCGCGGAGCAGGGGAAGGGAAAGAGCTGGAGGGGTGGAACGGTGGGGTACGTACCGAGGCATTGCGGACATGGTGCCTCCTTACGCGCCGTCGTTGATCCCGGCGATGAATTCCAGCGATTTCTCGTGCGAGAGGGCGTTCTCGCGCAGCGTCGTGAAGGCCGCGCCGTACGCCCGGAGGTCTTCTTTCCGCTCCAGGTAGAGGCTACTCGTCAAGTGGTCGAGAACAACCACATCCAGATCAGCAATGCGCGGAAATGAGAAAATAACAAAAGGCCCGGTGATGCCGATATGGCCGCCACTGGAGAACGGCAGGACGTGCAGCCGCACGTGCCGCAGCGATCCCGTCTCCACCAGGTGCCGCAACTGCCCGGCCATGACCTCCGGCCCGCCGACCTCATGGCGCAGTACCGCCTCGTCCAGCACGGCGCACACCTCCAGCGGCTGCTCGCCCCGGAGCACCGCCTGGCGCGCCAGGCGCACCCGCACCAGCTCCTCGACCTGCTCCGGCGCCGGATCGCCGAGGGCCGCGCGGGTCACGGCGCGGGCGTAGGCGGGCGTCTGCAGCAGGCCGGGGACCACGGTGGTCTCCAGGGTGCTTAACCGCGAGGCCTCCGACTCCAGGCTGATGAAGTCGAGATAGGCCGGTGGCAGCCGGTCGCGGTAGGCGTACCACCAGCCGCGCCGGGCCCCCGCGCCCTCGCCCGGTTCGGTGGACCCCGCGCCGCACAGCGCCCCCAGCAGTGCGCGCAGTTCGGTGTCGGTGACCCCGTAGGCGTCCAGCAGGCGGGCCACGTCCGCCGGTTTCACGCCACTGCTGCCCGTCTCGATCCGGCTGACCTTCGACTGGTGCCAGCCCACCGCGCGCGCGGCCTCCAGGCTCGTCAGCCCGGCCAGCTCGCGCTGGCGGCGCAGCTCCGCCCCCAGCTTGCGGCGGCGTACCGCCGGTCCGTACCGCATGGGCCCTCCCCTGGGTCTGCTGTCACTGTCATACGTCAGTGTCAATAGCCCAGTGTGCCGCGTGAATCCGGTCGCTCGTCGTAGAGTTCACTGCTTCGGGCGACAGATATATGCATATCTTGGGGGATCGCTCCCATCACAGGCGTTATCAGTGGCAGTCTGTCGCGCAGAGCCGTCCGAGGCCGCTCACGACCCCCATGACTCACGGCGCCCTTCCCGTCCTTCCGCGGCGGTGCACCGCAAGTCCGGTCTCGGCGGGACCTCGGCTGAAAGGGCCACCGCCATGGCAGACCACCAAGAAGCCACCGTCACGCTGCCGAGCGCCCCCGCCTCGGTCTCCACGGCGCGCCGCTACGTCGCGGAGGTGCTGGCGGACTGGGGCCTCCCGGGCGGGACCGACACCTCCGAGACCGTGCGCCTGATCGTCTCCGAGCTCGCGACCAACGCCGTGCAGCACACCCGGGGACAGTCGCCCACCTTCACCGTGGACGTCCGTCTCGACCGCGACCAGCAGCTGCGCATCGGCGTCACCGACAGCCACCCGCGCTTCCCCCGGCGGCTGCCCGCCGCGGTCCAGCAGGACAACGGCCGCGGCATGGTGATCATCCGCTGTCTGACCGCCGAGCACGGGGGGCGGCTGTTCTGCACGCCGACCTCCGACGGCGGCAAGACGGTGTGGATCTCCCTCCCCTGGACCGCGCCGGTCAGCGCGGAGCGCTGAACTCCCCTCCGGCCGGCCAGGCCCCCCGCACGGGGTGCGGGGGGCCTCGGGCCGCTCCGGGCCCTCGTGCGGGGAGGTGCGGGGGGTGCGAGGAGTCGCGTCACCGTGCCGTCCGGGATCGCCGGCCGGGCCGGTGACGCCGGGTCAGCCGACCCTGCCGTACAGGACGCTGTTGGTCCAGATCCGCTCCAGGCGGACGACCGCGCCGGTCTTGGGGGCGTGCCAGATGCGGCCGCCCCCGGCGTATATCCCCACGTGGTAGATCCCGCGCCCCGAGACGAAGAAGACGAGGTCGCCGCTTTCGCGTGCGGAGCGGGGGATGTGACGGGTGCTGTTGTACTGCTGGGCGGCGGTGCGGGGCAGGGACTTCCCGGCCCGCTTGAAGGAGTAGAGCGTCAGGCCCGAGCAGTCGAACCGGTGGGGTCCGGTCGCCCCCCACTGATAGGGGGAACCCTGCTTCGAGGCCGCGATCCGCAGTGCCTGGGTGGAGACGGTGGTCGCCTCCGCCTCTGCCGCGCCGCCCGGGGCCAGCACGGTGGCCCCGACGGCGGCGAGAGTGAGGGCCGATGCGGCACCGGCCCTGGACAGCTTTGACGGACGTTTGTGCGCGCCCATGCGCTAACCCTTCGTCAGCCGCCTGTGAAGGATGACCTGTCGGGTTCGGGCAGGCGAAGGTTGCCCGGCCGCTGTCAACGGCTTCACCCCAAGGGCCGACCGCACTACTCTTGGTCGTCCCACCACTCTTGGGTCCTCCATCCCTGCCGTTGCACTCAAGTCGACCTGCATCCGGGCGGCGGCAGGGTTCGGCGTCCGCCCGGACCGCCCCGCCGGGGTGGCGGGGTCTTGTCGTCGCAGGGATCTTGGCGCAGCCGTCGTGCCGTTTCCGAGCGGATCCAGGGGTATGTGAGCCTGATCACTCCTGGGCAATTCCGCTGGACGCGGGGCGATTTGATGGGGTGCGCGCAAGCCGGCTGAGGCGCTGGCCTGCGGCGGTTCGTACCGGCCCGGGCGCAATCCGGCCGCCCGCGCCAAATCGATCACCGCGGCCCGTCTACGCCGTGATCCTCCATGGAGGGGACCGGGGTTTATTCGGGTGCGGACCCCCGGCCCTCCGGCGCACATGGCGCGGAGATCCCTTCGCCCCCGGCGCTCTGCGCCGGGGACCCGTCTCCTCCGCGTCGGCATGACCCGCTCGCACCTTCCGTTCACCCGTTTCGTGCGTGTGTGCGAGCCGGGGTGCCGCCGCACCGCCGCGACGACCATGGTCTGCGCCGCCCGTAGCCGGCGGTACGTGTCGTGCGGACGGACGGCCATGATCCGGCCCAGAAGATCCAGTAGATGCAGACGACAGGCGGCGCCCGGGCCCCTGGCCATGGCATCGCAAAGAGTCAGTTAACGCGTTGGAAAAGGTTGCGCCCTAATCTGCAATCACTGGCCTCCGGCCGAAGAACCCCAGGTCAACACCGTGTTGAACTCGGGTAGCGTCCCGGTGCGTCCATCCGGGACACCTGGGACGACAGTGAGGTGGGACGCATGCAACTCTCCCCGCGCGAGCAGGAACGACTGCTCCTGCACGTGGCCGCCGACGTGGCCGCCCAGCGCAAGGCCCGGGGCCTGCTCCTCAACCACCCCGAGGCGGTGGCCCTGATCACGGTCCACGTCCTCGAAGGCGCCCGGGACGGCCGCACCGTCGCCGAGCTCATGTCCTCCGGGCGCAAGGTGCTCACCCGCGACGAGGTCATGGAGGGCATCCCCGAGATGATCCCCGACGTCCAGGTCGAGGCCACCTTCCCCGACGGCACCAAGCTCGTCACCGTCCACGAACCGATCTGCTGACGGGGAGGACCCCGCGATGATCCCCGGAGAAATCCTGTACGCCGCCGAGCCCGTGGCCCTCAACCAGGGACTGCACCGCACCCGGCTCACCGTGCTCAACGCCGCCGACCGCCCGGTGCAGGTCGGCTCGCACTACCACTTCGCCGAGGCCAACCCGGGCCTGGAATTCGACCGCGCGGCGGCCCGCGGCAAGCGCCTCGACATCGCCGCCGGCACCGCCGTCCGCTTCGAGCCGGGCATCCCCCTCCGCGTCGACCTCGTCCCCATCGCCGGCAAGCGCATCGTCGAGGGACTGCGCGGCGAGTGCGGGGGACCGCTCGATGACTGAACTCAGCCGCGTCGCCTACGCCGGCCTCTACGGGCCGACCACCGGCGACCGCGTGCGCCTCGCCGACACCGGCCTGGTCGTCGAGATCGAGGAGGACCGCAGCGGCGGACCCGGCCACGCGGGCGACGAAGCCGTCTTCGGCGGCGGCAAGGTCATCCGCGAGTCGATGGGCCAGTCCCGCGCGACCCGGGCCGACGGAGCGCCCGACACCGTCATCACGGGCGCGCTCGTCCTCGACCACTGGGGCGTCGTCAAGGCCGACATCGGCATCCGCGACGGCCGCATCACCGGCGTCGGCAAGGCCGGCAACCCCGACACCATGGACGGTGTCCACCCCGACCTCGTCATCGGACCCGAGACCGAAGTCATCGCCGGCAACGGCAAGATCCTCACCGCCGGCGCCGTCGACGCCCACGTCCACTTCATCTGCCCGCAGGCCGCGGACGAGGCCCTCGCCTCCGGCGTCACCACCCTGCTCGGCGGCGGCACCGGACCGGCCGAGGGCAGCAAGGCCACCACCATCACCCCCGGCGCCTGGCACCTCGCCCGGATGTTCGAGGCGATGGAGGGCTACCCCGTCAACCTCGGCCTGCTGGGCAAGGGCAACACCGTCTCGTACGACTCGATGCGCGCCCAGCTGCGGGCCGGCGCCGTCGGCTTCAAGATCCACGAGGACTGGGGGGCGACCCCCGCCGTCATCGACGCCTGCCTGTCCGTGTGCGAGGAGAGCGGCGCCCAGCTCGCCATCCACACCGACACCCTCAACGAGGCCGGCTTCGTCGGCGACACCCTCGCCGCCATCGCCGGCCGCTCCATCCACGCCTACCACACCGAAGGCGCCGGCGGCGGGCACGCCCCCGACATCATCACCGTCGTCTCCGAGACCAACGTCCTGCCCAGCTCCACCAACCCCACCCGGCCGCACACCGTCAACACCGTCGACGAACACCTCGACATGCTGATGGTCTGTCACCACCTCAACCCGGCCGTCCCCGAAGACCTCGCCTTCGCCGAATCCCGCATCCGGCCCGGCACCATCGCCGCCGAAGACGTCCTGCACGACCTCGGAGCCATCTCGATCATCTCCTCCGACTCCCAGGCGATGGGCCGCATCGGGGAGATCGTGCTGCGCACCTGGCAGACCGCACACGTGATGAAGGCCCGCCGGGGCGCCCTGCCCGGCGACGGACCCGCCGACAACGTGCGCGCCCGCCGCTACGTCGCCAAATACACCATCAACCCGGCCGTCGCGCAGGGCCTCGACCACGAGATCGGCTCCGTGGAGCCGGGCAAGCTCGCCGACCTCGTCCTGTGGGACCCCGCCTTCTTCGGCGTACGGCCGCAACTCGTCATCAAGGGCGGCCAGATCGCCTACGCGCAAATGGGCGACGCGAACGCCTCCATCCCCACCCCGCAGCCGGTCCTGCCGCGCCCCATGTTCGGCGCCCACGGGCGTGCGCCCGCCGCCAACTCCCTGAACTTCGTCACCCAGTGGGCCATGGACGACGGACTCCCGGAACGGCTGGGGCTGGGCAAGCGGTTCGTCCCCATACGGTCCACGCGCGGCGTCACCAAGGCGGACATGCGCAACAACGACGCACGGCCGAGGGTGGAGGTCGACCCCGACACGTTCACCGTCACCGTCGACGGCGAAGTGATCGAACCCAGGCCGGCGGCGGAGCTGCCGATGGCCCAGCGCTACTTCCTCTTCTGAAGGGTCCGATGAGAACGACGACCGAGGCGCTCACGGTCCCCGCACCGCCGGGCGGGACGAGGACCGGCGGCCTCGCCGCCCTCCTCGTCCTCGCCGACGGCCGCTTCCCCGCGGGCGGGCACGCCCACTCCGGCGGGGCCGAGGCCGCCGTCGAAGCCGGGCGGATCACCGACGGCCGGACGCTGGAGGAGTTCTGCCGGGGCCGGCTGCACACCGCCGGGCTCACCGCGGCCGCCCTCGCCGCCGCGGCCGCCGCAGGCCTCGACCCGCTCGCCCTCGACGACGCCGCGGACGCCCGCACCCCCGTACCGGCCCTGCGCGCCACCGCGCGGCGCCTCGGTCGGCAGATGATGCGCGCCGCCCGGGCCGCCTGGCCTTCCGACGCGCTCGACGCCCTCGCCGCGGCCCGGCCGCGCGGCGCCCACCAGCCGGTCGTCCTGGGCCTCGCGGCCCGGTCCGCCGGACTCCGCCCGCTGGACGCCGCCTACGCCGCCGTCCACGAGTCGGTCAGCGGCCCGGCCACCGCGGCCGTACGCCTGCTGAGCCTCGACCCCTTCGACGCCACGTCCGTGCTGGCCCGGCTCGCCCCGGAGCTCGACGCCGTCGCCCTGCACGCCTGCGAGGCGGCGGCGCGAGCGGCCGTCGAGGGCGAGGACGCCCTCCCGGCCGCCGCGGCCCCCCTCCTCGACATCACGGCGGAACACCATGCGACCTGGCCCGTACGCCTCTTCGCCAGCTGATGACCGCCGCCCAGTGGCCCTCGACCGCCGATCCGGTGGTTCCGGCACCGCCGGTCACCACCGTCGTGCCGTCCCGCCGTCGCGGCGGAAGAATCACGCCTGCCGCGACGACGAGATCCCCCGCGCGGGGGGGGGCGGGCCGAGCGACGCCCGGACGGTCTGCCGGGCCTTCTCCGTCGCGGCGGAAGAATCGCGCCTGCCGCAACGGCGAGACCCCCCGCGCGGGGCCGGGCCGAGCGACGCCCCGGCGGTCTGCCGGGCCTTCTCCGTCGCGGCGGAAGAATCGCGCCTGCCGCAGCGACGAGATCCCCCCGCGCGGGGCCGGGCCGAGCGCGCCCCGACGGTCTGCCGGGCCTTCTCCGCCGCGGCGAGCATCCATCCCGCCGCAATGGCGAGACACCCCCGCGGCGAGGGTCCGGCGGAATGCGGGGTCGTGGGAGTCGGCACGTGCGATGTCCTGGCTGTCGGCCGGGTCTTGGCCGTGGTGGTGTCGCACTGCCGTGCCGGGCAAGTGGCCCCGATGCGGGGCCACGCCCCCGCGGCGAGCATCCGTCCCGCCGCCACGGCGAGACCCCCGCGGCGAGGCACCGGCGGAACGTCCGGTCGCCGGGGCCGACCGTGGCCGACACACTCCGCGGCCCACCGGGCCCCCACCGCGGCGGACACACCTTCCCACGGCAACGACGGCGGCACGCCCCACGGCCGGAAGTCCGGCGGTAGCCGCAGCCACCGGAGCCGTACCCAACACCGAACCCCCGGAGGGACCATGCACCTCGACCACCCCGAGACCTACCCCCACCGCCACAGCTACAGCGCCGCTTCCCCCGTCCGCCCCGACGGGACGCGCCGGGCCCTGAGGATCGGGCTCGGCGGGCCCGTCGGGTCGGGGAAGACGGCTACCGTCGCCGCGCTCTGCCGGGCGCTGCGCGCGGAGTTGTCCATCGCCGTCGTCACCAATGACATCTACACCCGCGAGGACGCCGAGTTCCTGCTGCGCAACGCCGTTCTGCCCGCGGAGCGGATCACCGCCGTCGAGACGGGAGCCTGCCCGCACACCGCCATCCGCGACGACATCTCCGCCAACCTGGAGGCCGTGGAGGACCTGGAGGACGCGGTCGGCCCGCTCGACCTCGTCCTGGTGGAGTCCGGGGGCGACAACCTGACCGCCACGTTCTCCAAGGGTCTGGTGGACGCGCAGATCTTCGTCATCGACGTCGCGGGCGGCGACGACATCCCGCGCAAGGGCGGCCCCGGCATCACCACCGCCGACCTGCTCGTCGTCAACAAGACCGACCTCGCCCCGTACGTCGGCGTCGATCTGGAGGGGATGGCCCGCGACGCCAAGGCGCAGCGGGGCGAACTCCCGGCCGTGTTCACCTCCCTCGTCACGGAGGGCGGCGTGGAGCCGGTCACGACGTGGGTGCGCGCACAGCTCGCCGCCTGGACCGCGTCCTCGTGACGGCTCTCGCCGCCGCCCCCGCGCCACCGCAGGGGCCGGGGCTGCTGGCCTCCGCCCGGATCGTGGCCGTCGCGGACGGCAGGGGCGGCACCGCCCTGCCCGTGCTCGACGGCGGCGGCCCGTTCGCCCTGCGGCGGCTGCGCTGCGCGGGGCCCGAGGCGCGGGTGTGCCTGGTCGGCGCGATGAGCGCACCGCTGGGCGGCGACGCCCTCGCGCTGTCCGCCGACGTGGAGGAGGGTGCCGTGGTGCACTTCTCGACCACGGCCGCCACCATCGCCCTGCCCGGCCGCACGGGCGCACCGGCCACGTACGACGTCCGCATCCGCGTCGGCGAGGGCGCCGAGCTGCGCTGGCTCCCGGAACCGCTGATCTCCGCGCGCGGCGGCGACCTGCGGATGACCACGCGCGTGGAACTCGCCCCGACCGCCCGGCTGGTCTTCCGGGAGGAGCAGGTCCTGGGGCGCGCGGGGGAGCGGCCGGGCCGGCTGACCGCCCGGCTGACCGTGCGGCGCGGCGGGCGGCTGCTCTACGATCAGGAGCTGTCGTACGGTCCGGGGGTGCCCGGCTGGGACGGCGGGGCGGTCCTGGGGGGCCATCGCGCGGCAGGCCAACTCCTCGTCGTGGACCCGGCCTTCGCGCAGGCCCCGGTCGCGCCGCGGACGCTCGGTCCGGCGGCCGTCGTCGCCCCGCTGGCCGGCCCGGCCGCACTGGTCAGTGCCGTGGCGCCGGACGGCCTGCAGCTGCGAACGGTGCTCGAAACCGGGCTCTTGGGGATGGATATCGGCAGATAGCGCGATACGGCCCATGTGGTGCACCGGGGATGAATGCCACCACATGTGTCACCGTGTGTTTCATCATTCTTACGGATTAGTAAAGAACACTCGTACGACCTGTCCTTTGTGGGATGGGAGACGAAAGGATCCCCCTGCAGCATCTCCGCCGCCTCAAGCGGCGTATCCAGCAGGGGGATTCCTACGTGAGACACACGTCAATACTCGGCGCGGCCGGCACCCTGGTGACCGGCGCGCTGGTGGCCGGGTTCCTGACCGCCCCGGCCGCCGGCGCGAGCGAGCGCGTGCCGGGCGGGGCCGCAGAGGCCCGCGGTGTGAAGGCGGCCGCCGAGCGCGCGGCCAAGGCGGGCATCAAGTGGCAGGACTGTCCTGCCTCCTGGGGCCTCGAGAAGCCCATCCAGTGCGGCTACGTCACGGTCCCCGTCGACTACGCCAAGCCGGACGGCCCCACCATCAAGATCGCAGTGGACCGGGCCCGTTCGACCGGCACCGCGGACGAGCGCCAGGGCGCCCTCCTCTACAACCCCGGCGGCCCCGGCGGCTCCGGCATGAGGTTCCCGCGCCGCATCACCACCAAGGCCCCGCTCTGGGCGAAGACGGCCAAGGCGTACGACTTCGTGGGCTTCGACCCGCGCGGCGTGGGCCACTCCGCCCCGATCTCCTGCGTCGACCCGCAGAAGTTCGTGGCCGCGCCCAAGCCCGACCCGGTGCCCGACAGCGAGGCCGACAAGCGCGCCCAGCGCAAGCTCGCCAAGCAGTACGCCGACGGCTGCGCCGAGCGCAGCGGCAAGCTGCTGCCGTACCTCACCACGGCGAACACCGCGCGCGACATCGACGTGGTCCGCGCCGCCCTCGGTGAGAAGAAGCTCAACTACCTGGGCGTCTCCTACGGCACCTACCTCGGCGCCGTCTACGGCACCCTGTTCCCGACCCACGTCCGCCGCCTCGTCGTCGACAGCGTCGTCAACCCGGCCCAGGACAACATCTGGTACCAGGCCAACCTGGAGCAGGACGTCGCCTTCGAGGCCCGCTTCAAGGACTGGGAGGAGTGGGTCGCCAAGTACGACTCCACCTTCCACCTCGGCGCCACCCGGGACCAGGTCCAGAAGAACTGGGAGAAGCTGCGGGCGACCGCCAAGAAGAAGCCCGTCGGCGGGGTCGTCGGCCCGGCCGAGCTGATCAGCTACTTCCAGGGCGCGGCGTACTACGACTCCTCGTGGGTCCCGGTCGCCGAGACCTGGAGCAAGTACGTCGCCGGTGACGAGAAGGCGCTGGTCGAGGCCGCCGGTCCCGACCTGTCCAACACGGCCGGCAACATCACCGCCGAGAACAGCAACGCCGTCTACACGGCGGTCGAGTGCGCCGACGCCAAGTGGCCCACCAGCTGGAAGAAGTGGGACCGCGACAACACCCGCATCCACCGCCAGGCCCCCTTCATGACCTGGGCCAACGCCTGGATGAACCTGCCGTGCGCCACGTGGAAGGGCCCCCAGGGCACGCCCATCGAGGTCACCACGCACAAGGGCCTGCCGCAGACCCTCATCATCCAGAGCGAGCGCGACGCGGCCACCCCGTACGCGGGCGCCGTGGAGCTGCACAAGCGGTTCAAGGGCTCCCGCCTGATCACCGAGAAGGGCGCCGGCTCGCACGGCGTCACCGGTGAGGCCAACCCCTGCGTCAACGCGAAGCTCGACGCCTACCTCCTCGAGGGCAAGGTCGACGCCAAGGACGTGACGTGCGCCCCGCACGCCACCCCGGTCCCGCCGAAGCCCGCCGCGGTGAAGTAGCCGTAAGCGTTCCACCGCACCACCAGGCGCCCCGGTCCGACCGGGGCGCCGCCGCGTCCGCGGGAACGGGGAAGGGCATCAGGGACGTATCGGGGACGTATCAGGCTGGATGACCATTTGATGAGCATTCTGCGAACCTCGCCGGTTCTCGGTGTTTTGGCCGCCCGCTCCTCGTAGCCTGTGCACATGCCCGCCAACCCGGACCTCACCCCCCGGTCGCCCGAGGAGATCAACGACGCTATCCGTGCGTTCCTGGCGGAGCGCCGCGGACGGAGGCTCGACGGCGAGGAGCGCAGGGCCTACGAGCGGCTGCGGGCTGAGTGGCTGGCGGCGGTGCGGGGCGGTCCGTGCCTGACCGGGCAGCGGTGACGGAAGGGCCGCCCTCGCCGAGGCGGTAAGCGGAAGCCGTATGCGCCCCCGCACCGTCCCGCACTCCAACGCGCCCCCGTCCGTCGTGCGTTGCCCCGCGCTCCCGGCATCACCGGGCTCTGGCAAGGGCGTTACGGGCGGTACGGTGGCCCTGCCCACGGCCGATCGTCCTGCGCCGACGGCCGTCAGCGCCCTGCCGCCCCGGACCGGCGGCGCCCGAGGACCGGCCGGGTGACCTGCCGCCGCCACCCGGGCGACGGCACGGTGTGGCAGCTTGCCCGGCGCGGTCCGCGCGCGATGGCCTTGGCCCGGGCACCCCCGCGCCCCAGGAGGCACCGATGTCCGTACCCCGTACCACCGTGGCCGCCGCGGCGACCGCCGCCGCGCTCTTCGCCCTGGCTTCCCCGCCCGCCGCGGCGGACGAGTGGCAGGGCTCCTCCGGCGGCGTGGACGGCACCGACGGGCGGTTCTTCCTCACCGTTTCCGGCGCGCAGAACACCTGGATCCGCGGGGTCCAGCTCAGCTGCCCGGAGGGCGGCGGCCACCACCCCCACGCTTCGGAGGCGTGCACGACGCTGCACCGCGCGAAGGGCGACCCCGGCCGGGTGGCCGGGGCCGGGCACCAGTGCACGCGCGAGTACGACCCGGTGACCGCGACCGCCGAGGGCAACTGGAACGGACGCCCCGTCGTCTGGCACAAGACCTTCCCCAACGCCTGCGCGCTCGACGTGGCCACCGGCCCGGTCTTCCGCTTCTGAAACCGCCCGCGCCCCGGCCGGCGCCCCCGCTCACGTCCCCCGGGCCACGAGCGTTCCTATCGTCAGCAGCGACAGCATCACCCACGCGAACCACAGCCAGCCGTTGCTGCCGATGGTCACCGTGTACGCGGTCACCACGACGAGGCCCCCCACCGTCAGCCCCGCCATCGCCTTCGCCGATCCGGGCATCCCGCACCTCCTCACGGCGGCCCGGAGTGCGCCGGTGCGCAAAAGGGGCCGCGGCCTGGAGTCCATGGTCTCCCGGCCGCGGCCCCTGCCGCCAGAGCTCGCGCGCACGCCTCCCCGCGCACGCACGCGCCCGTCTCAGGTCTCGCGCGAGCGCAGCGAGGCGAGGTAGGCGTTGTAGGCCTCCAGCTCCTTGTCGCCGTTGCGGTCCGCGGCCCGGTCCGAGCGGCGGGCCTGCCGCTGCTCGGAGCGGTACCACTGGTAGGCCAGCGCGAGGAGCACCACGACCGACGGGATCTCGCTGAACGCCCAGGCGATGCCGCCGCCCGCCTGCTGGTCCTCCAGCGCGTCGATGCCCAGCGAGGCCGGCGGGTGCATGTAGGTGCCGATCATCGGCTCCGAGGCCATCATCAGCGCGATGCCGAAGAACGCGTGGAAGGGCATGCCGGCGAACAGCTCCAGCATCCGCATCACGTAGCCCGGCCGGTGCGGGCCCGGATCCACGCCCATGATCGGCCAGAAGAACACCAGGCCCACGGCGAGGAAGTGCACCATCATCGCGATGTGCCCGGTCTTCGACTCCATCAGGAAGTCGAAGAGCGGGGTGAAGTACAGCGCGTACAGGCTCGCGATGAACAGCGGGATGGTGAAGACCGGGTGCGTGATGATCCGCATGTAGCGGCTGTGCAGGAGGGCGACCAGCCACTCGCGGGGGCCCTTGCGGCCGCGCCCGGCCGCCGGCAGCGCCCGCAGCGTCAGCGTCACCGGGGCGCCGAGCAGGACCAGGATCGGCGACAGCATGCTGATGACCATGTGCTGCACCATGTGCACGCTAAACATGACCATGCCGTAGTCGTTGAGCTTGGTGCACATCACCAGCCACACGGTCAGCACACCGAGGACGAACGCGACGGTCCGGCCGACCGGCCAGGCGTCACCGCGCCGCCGCAGCCGCACCACCGCCCAGCCGTAGAGGGCCAGCGCCAGCAGACAGCCGGTCATGAAGAACGGATCGCCACTGAACTGCAGACCCCGCTCCAGCGTGAACGGCGGCATGTCCATGTGCATCATGCCGTGCCCGCTGTGATCCATCCGCTCTCTCCCATTTCGCACCGATGCGCCGGAACCAGAGTAGAGGCGCCCCGGGCCGCGCCCGCGGCCGGGGGCGCCCCCCCGGAGGGCGGGGGAGGACGGCTCAGAGCACGCACTCGACCTCGGTGTAGCGCTCCTGCGGCACGGTCTTGAGCCGCTCGACGGCGTCCGCCAGCGGCACCAGCGTGATGTCCGTGCCGCGCAGGGCCGTCATCATGCCGAACGCCCCGTGGTGCACCGCCTCCACCGCGTGCCAGCCGAAGCGGGTCGCGAGGACGCGGTCGTACGCGGTGGGGGTGCCGCCGCGCTGCACGTGGCCGAGTATCACCGGCCGGGCCTCCTTGCCCAGGCGCCGCTCCAGCTCGTCGGAGAGCTGCCGGGCCACCCCGGCGAACCGCTCGTGCCCGTAGACGTCCGTGGCGCCGGTCTCGAAGGCCATGGAGCCCGCGCGGGGCTTGGCGCCCTCGGCGACGACGACGATCGCGAAGCGCTTGCCGGCCTCGAAGCGCCGGCCGACGACCTCGGTCAGCTCGTCGATGTCGAAGGGCCGCTCGGGCACGACGATGGCGTGCGCTCCGGCGGCCATGCCCGAGTGCAGGGCGATCCAGCCGGTGTGGCGGCCCATGACCTCCACGATCAGCACCCGCTGGTGCGACTCGGCGGTGGTCTTCAGCCGGTCCAGCGCCTCGGTGGCCACGCCCACGGCCGTGTCGAAGCCGAACGTGACGTCGGTCGAGGCGATGTCGTTGTCGATGGTCTTGGGCACGCCGACGATCGGCAGGCCCGCGTCGGACAGCAGGCGGGCGGCCTTGAGGGTCCCCTCGCCGCCGATGGGGATGACGGCGTCGAGGCCGAGGTCGGCCACGTGGCCCTTGGCGCGCTCGACGCCGTCGCGCAGCTGAGCGGGCTGCACCCGCGAGGAGCCGAGGATCGTGCCGCCGGTGGCCAGGATGCCGGCCACCGCGTCCAGGTCGAGCTTGCGGTGGTCGCCTTCGAGGAGGCCCTTCCAGCCGTCGTGGAAGCCGATGACCTCGTCGCCGTGGTCGACGACCGCGCGGTGCACGACGGACCTGATGACGGCGTTCAGACCGGGGCAGTCGCCACCGGAGGTGAGTACACCAATGCGCATGACAGGGGGAAACCTTCGCAACAGGGCGGGAGACCGGACCCCGTCGTCCGGTTGCGTCCCCGCCACCTTACTAGCGGTAGGCGGCGGGGGACGCGACCGTCCGTCATGCGGTCGCCAGGGCTACGCCGACTGGGTCGCCGCGGCGATCCGCTCGGCGCGCAGCGCCTCGTACCAGCGGTCGTCCACCGGCGGCAGGGCGTTGACGTCCAGCGCCAGCTTGATCAGCATGTCCGAGATGTGCGGGTTACGGGCCATCACCGGGCCGTGCATGTACGTACCGAAGACGGTGTCGTTGTACGCACCCTCGAAGCCGTCGCCCGTGCCGTTGCCGTTGCCGTAGCGCACGCGGGCGAACGGGCGGGCCGTCGGGCCGAGGTGGGTGATGCCCTGGTGGTTCTCGAAGCCCGTCAGCGGCGGCAGGCCCAGCGGCTCGTCGATGTCCGCGAGGACGTCGCCGACGCAGCGCTCGCCCTCGCCACGGGTGCTGATGACGTCGAGCAGGCCGAGGCCCTGCTCGCGCTGGCCCAGGTCGTTGATGAACTCGTGGCCCAGGATCTGGTACCCGGCGCAGACCGAGAAGACGATCGCGCCGTTGGCGACGGCCCGGTTCAGGCCGCCGTCGCGGCGCAGCCGCTCGGCCGCGAGCCGCTGCGGGCGGTCCTCGCCGCCGCCGATCAGGTAGATGTCCCCGGAGGTCGGGATGGGCTGGTCGGACCGGATGTCCACGCGCTGGACATCCAGCCGGCGCTGCCGCGCCCGCCGCTCCAGGACCAGGACGTTGCCCTGGTCGCCGTAGGTGCTGAGCAGGTCGGGGTAGACCCACACCACACGCAGGCTGTTCTGGCTCATGCTCACAATCCTGTCAGTCTCGGCGGGGTCAGTTGCCGACGCGGCGGCGGACGTCCTGGAACGCCGTGTAGTTGGCGATCAGCTCGATCTTGCCGGGCGGGCACTGCTGCACCGCCTCGTCGACGGTCTCGCAGACCCGGAAGTCCAGGCCCGCGACCTCCAGCCGGACGGCCAGGTCCAGCTTGCGGTCGCCGATGACGAAGATCGGGTGGCCGGCGAGGCGCGGGTAGTCCACGTCCCACAGCCACGAGGTGTCGGTGCCGTCCGCGCCGCGGGCGTTGACCGCGAGGATCACCGGCGCCGGCGGCCCGTCGATCAGCGAGAACGTCTCCAGCCAGCCGGCCGGGTTCTTGGCCAGCAGCAGCCGGATGTCGCGGCCGAGGAACTGCACCACGTCGAACCGGCCCGCGACCGCCTGCACCTGGTACATCCGCTCCAGGGCGACCTGCGGCGGGACGCCGAAGGTGGCCGCGACGGCCGCGGAGGTGGTGGCGTTCGCCTTGTTGGCCCGGCCCGGCAGCTGCAGGTGGATCGGCCAGGCCGAACCGTGCGGGTCGAGGACGTAGTCGCCCGACAGCGCCCAGCTGGGGGTCGGCCGGCGGAAGCCGCACTCGCCGCAGAACCAGTCGTCGCCGGGGCGCTGCATGACGCCGCCGCACGACGGGCAGGACCAGGCGTCGTCCTTCCACTCCTGGCCGGCCGCCACCCACACCACGTTCGGCGACGACGAGGCCGCCCACACGATCAGCGGGTCGTCGGCGTTGGCGATGATCACCGCCTTGCTGCCCGCCAGGCCCTCACGCCACTTCTCGGCGAGCATGCGCGTCTCCGCGGCCCGGTCGAGCTGGTCGCGCGAGAGGTTCAGCAGCGCTATGGCCTTGGGGGAGACGTCCCGGGCGACACCCGCCAGGTACTTCTCGTCCACCTCGATCACGCCGTAGCGCGCGTCCGAGCCGCCCGCCAGGGCCGAGGTGATGCCCGCCGGCATGTTCGCGCCCAGCGCGTTGGACACGACCGGTCCGCTGGCGCGCAGCGCCTCCGCGATCAGCCGGGTCGTGGTCGTCTTGCCGTTGGTGGCCGACACCAGGACCACGTCCAGGTGGGTCGCCAGCCGGGCCAGCAGGTCGGGGTCGAGCTTGAGCGCGACCTTGCCGCCGATCACCGATCCGCTGCCACGGCCCGCGGCCCGCGACACCGCCGCAGCCGCCTTGCCTGCCGTCACGGCCAGCTTGGCCCGCGGCGACAGTGGCCCCGAGTTGCCTGCCATCGTCCTAGATCCTCCTTGTTCCGGCGCCGTGCCCGTCCCTGGTCCGCCGGTGGTGGAACGCCCCCTCCGTGCCGAATCGCCAGCCAGGAGGCCCGGTCGGGGATCAGCCTATCGAGATCCGGCCGCAGGCCCGAACCGGCCGCCCACGGAACGTAGGGTTGACCCATGCGAAACGGCTCCATCCCCGGCTCTTCCGGACGTGTGCGGCCCATGCGGCTGCTCGGCGACACCGGGCTCGGCACCCCCTGCGAGGACGTCACGGATTTTGACGACGCCCTCGCGCAGCTCGTCGAGGACATGTTCGCGACGATGTACGCCGCGGCCGGCGTGGGCCTCGCGGCCAACCAGATCGGCGTCCCGCTGCGCGTCTTCGTCTACGACTGCCCGGACGACGAGGACCGCCGCCACCTGGGCCACCTGGTCAATCCCCGGCTCGTCGAGGCCGACGGCGTCACCGTCCGCGGGCCGGAGGGCTGCCTGTCCGTTCCCGGTATCGAGGCGGGCACGCCGCGCTTCGACCGCGCCGTGGTGGAGGGCTTCACCCTGGACGGCGCCCCGGCGCGCGTGACCGGCACCGGCTTCTTCGCCCGCTGCCTGCAGCACGAGTGCGACCACCTCGACGGCGGGCTCTACCTCGACCACGTGACGGGGCTGCGCCGCCGCCGCGCGCTGCGGGCCGTCCGCCGTGCGCCGTGGGCGGGCAGCACACAGGCGCAGCCGGAGCCGGCCCGTACGGCGTAGGGCGTACGGGCGGGCGCCGCGGCGCGCATACGTACGGGCGGGCGGCCGCGGCGCGCGTCAGAAGCCCGGGCCGCCCGGCAGGTCGCCCGAGGAGGCGAGCCGGCCCCACAGCAGATCCGCGAGGTGGCGCACCAGGTGCTCCCGCGGGAAGGGGCGCTCGCGCAGCCACCAGTCGCCCGCGGCGTGCATCATGCCGACGATGCCGTGGCCCCAGGCGCGCGACAGCTCGTCGCTGTCCGGGCCGAGGTCGACGCGCTCGGATATGACCTGGGCGAGCTCCTCGCCCATCCGCCGCAGCAGCGGCGCCGAGTGCCGGCCGACGTCGAAGCCCTGCTCGCCCTGGTCGGAGGGGTGGCCCTCGTCGGCGGGGTGCATCAGGAAGCGGTAGACCTGCGGCCGGGCCTCTATGGCCGCGAGATAGCTGTCGAGGGTCCGCTCGACGCGGTCGCGGCGCTCGGCCGGGGCGTCCAGCGCGGCCCGCAGGCCCACGAGCAGCGCGTCGGTGTGGCGGGCGGCCAGGGCGCGGTAGAGCCCGCCCTTGTCGCCGAAGTGCCGGTAGAGGATGGGCTTGGTGATGCCCGCCTCGGCTGCGATGGCGTTCATCGACGCCCCCGGGCCCTCCCGCAGCACCACCCGGTCCGCCGCTTCGAGCAGCTCCTTGCGGCGGCGCTCCGCCGCGTGCTGCTGGTCCTCCCGCTGACTGGTTTCCATATGACCTGCCTCCCCGCCCCTGTGATTCCTGACGCCTGCGCAACGTAACACCCGCCCTACCCGGCGAATCCGGGAGGCGAGACGGTTGACACTACTACCCGCCGGTAACATACTCATGTTACCGCGAGTAAGGGTTGCTGCAGGGGCGGGACGGATGCGGGACAGGGGTGGGAGAGGTCATGGCCGAATTCACGATGGAGCTCAACGAGGACCAGCGGGGGGTGCGCGACTGGATCCACGGCTTCGCCGCCGAGGTGATGCGCCCGGCCGCCGCCGAGTGGGACGAGCGCGAGGAGTTCCCCTGGCCGGTCGTCCAGGAGGCCGCCCGCATAGGGCTGTACTCGCTCGACTTCTACGCCCAGCAGTTCTTCGACCCCACCGGCCTCGGCATCCCCATGGCCATGGAGGAGCTCTTCTGGGGCGACGCGGGCCTCGGTCTCGCCATCACCGGCACCGGGCTCGCCGCCATCGGCGTCCTCACCAACGGCACCGAGGAGCAGATCGGCACCTGGCTCCCGCAGATGTACGGTGACGCCACCGACGTGAAGATCGCCGCCTTCTGCTCCTCCGAGCCGGACGCGGGCTCGGACGTCTCCGCCATGCGTACCCGCGCCGTCTACGACGAGGCCAAGGATGAATGGGTCCTCAACGGGACGAAGACCTGGGCGACCAACGGCGGCATCGCCAACGTCCACGTCGTCGTCGCCGTGGTCGACCCCGAGCTCGGCGCCCGCGGCCACGCCTCCTTCATCGTCCCGCCGGGGACCCCGGGGCTCTCCCAGGGGCAGAAGTTCAAGAAGCACGGCATCCGCGCCTCGCACACCGCCGAAGTCGTCCTCGACGGCGTCCGCCTGCCCGGCCACTGCCTCCTCGGCGGCAAGGACAAGCTGGACGAGCGCCTGGCCCGCGCCCGCGAACGCGTGCGCACCGGCGGCGCCCGTACGCACAACGCCGCCATGGCCACCTTCGAGGCCTCCCGCCCCACGGTCGGCGCCCAGGCCGTCGGCATCGCCCGCGCCGCGTACGAGGTGGCGCTCGACTACGCCCAGACGCGCGTGCAGTTCGGCCGGCCCGTCATCGACAACCAGGGCGTCGCCTTCCAGCTCGCCGACATGCGCACCCGCATCGACGCGGCCCGGCTGCTGGTGTGGCGCGCGTCCTGGATGGCCACCGCGGGCAAGCCCTTCACCGCGGCGGAGGGCTCGATGTCCAAGCTCTTCGCGGGCGAGACGGCGAAGGCCGTCACGGCCCAGGCCATGCAGATCCTCGGCGGGAACGGCTACACGCGCGAGTACCCGGTGGAGCGCATGCACCGCGACGCCGCCATCTACACGGTCTTCGAGGGCACGAGCGAGATCCAGCGGCTGGTGATCGCCCGTACGATCTCGGACGTACCGATCCGCTGAAACCGGGGGGCGTGGGCGTGCTGCACCATCTGGAGCTGTGGGTGCCCGACCTGCAGCGGGCCGAGAAGAGCTTCGGCTGGCTGCTCGGCGCCCTGGGCTGCACGCCCCACCAGCACTGGGAGCACGGCCGCAGCTGGCGGCGCGGCGCCTTCTACCTCGTCGTCGAGCAGTCGCCCGCGCTCACGGGCGGCACCCACGAGCGGTGCAGGCCGGGCATGAACCACGTCGCCTTCCGCGTCGGGAGCCGGGCGGCCGTCGACGGGCTCGTGGAGGCGGCTCCCGCCCACGGCTGGCGGCTGATGTTCCCCGACCGGCACCCCTTCGCCGGCGGGGCCGGACATTACGCCGCCTACCTGGAGAACGAGGACGGCTTCGAGGTCGAACTCGTCGCCGTCGAGGCCGGGGACGCCCCCTGACGGGCCCGACCGGGCCTGACCGGCGGCCCGTTCTCCGCCGCGCGGCGGAGGAGGTCCCTCCTGTGGGCGGACGCGGGAGCCCGGCCCTGCCACCAGCATGGATCCCATGCTGAAGATGAACGCCCTGCCCACCGTGCCCCGGTGGGCCGTCCTCGCGGCCCACGCCGTACCCCTCGTCACCCTGCCGTCGGGACTGTGGCGCATCGCACTCGTCGCGGGGCTGCCGGTGGCCCCGCCCGACGGTGACATGTCCGTCTGGGGAGCCGTGTACGTCCTCTCGCTCACCGTGGTCTCCGAGGCCCTCGCCCTGCTCACGCTCGGACTCGTACGGTCCTGGGGCGACGTCGTGCCGCGGTGGATACCCCTGCTGGGCGGCCGCACGGTGCGCCCGCTCGCGGCGGTGGTCCCGGCGCTGCTGGGCGCGACGGCGCTGACGGGCCTCGCCGTCTGGTTCTTCTGCGCCCCCTACGTGAACCCGCAGCAGGCCATCTGGCAGGGGAGCCCGGCCCAGGACGCGCTCCTCGCCGGCTGCTACCTGCCCCTGCTGGCCTGGCCGCCGCTCCTGACGGCCGTGACCATCGCCTACTACCGGCGCCGTACGGGCCGGAACGGGGCCGGGAGCCGGGCTCTCGCCCGGGTGTGAGCACCCGTCATACCCACTTCCGCAAAAAAGATTCCGCCCAGCTTCAGGTTTTTCTGTTATCCGCCGCGCGCCCGCTGGTCTCCCATGCGTAAGGCCGTTGACGCGGCGGAGCGGAAACAGCGGAAAGAGGGTGCGCGGAACGTGAACTTGGACAGCACGGCCGGCGTGGTCGAGGCGGCGCGCGGCGGGGACGACGCCGCGCAGGACCAGCTGGTCGCCGCCTGCCTGCCGTTGGTCTACAACATCGTCGGCCGCGCCCTGAACGGGCACGCGGACGTCGACGACGTCGTGCAGGAGACCATGATCCGCATGGTCGCGGGCCTGCCCGCGCTGCAGGACCCCGAAGGGTTCCGCTCGTGGCTCGTCGCGATCACCATGAACCAGATCCGCAGCCATTGGCGCAAGGAGCTCAAGGACCGCAAGGACGCGCCGTCCGGCGATCTGCAGGAGGTCGGCGAAGCCGCCGCCCCCGAGCCCGACTTCGTCGAGTGGTCGATCATCCGCCTCGGACTGCAGGGACAGCGAAGACAGGCGGCGCAGGCCACGCGCTGGCTCGACGGCGACGACCAGGTCGTCATGGCCCTGTGGTGGCAGGAGGCCGCGGGCGAGCTGAGCCGCACCGAGGTCGCCGCGGCCCTGGGCCGCTCACCGCAGTACACCGCCGTCCGGGTCCAGCGGACCAAGGCCCAGCTGGAGACGGCCCGTGTCGTCGTCCGGGCGCTCGCCACGGACCCGCGTTGCCACGAGCTCACCCGCGTCCTCGGCAGCTGGGACGGCGTCCCGAGCCCGCTGTGGCGCAAGCGCATCGCCCGGCACGCACGCGGCTGCGCGGAGTGCGGCGGGCACTGGTCCGCGCTCGTGCCCGCGGAAGGGCTGCTGGCCGGCCTCGGACTCGTCCCCGTCGGCACCGCCCTGCTCGCCCGGGTGACCGGAGCGTTCCCCGCCGGAGGGCCCATGACGGCCTGTGCCGCCACTGCCCCCGGCAGCGGCCCCGGCGGGGCCCCGGGGACGGCCGGTTCCGCGCCGCCCGCGGAACCGGCGCCCAACGCCCCTTCCGGTCTCGGGCAGCTGGCGCGGCGGGCCGTCGTCGCCGGCACCGTGGCCGTCGTCGTGGGCGGCGCCCTGGGCGGCCCGGACCTCTTCGGCACCGGGCCGGGCAGCGCCCGGCCGCAGGCCCCCGGCAGCCCGGTCCAGGTCGTCCCGGCCACCGCCGGCGACCCCACGCCCACCGGCCCGGACCGCCGCACCGCCCCCACCGCCGTCGCCCGGTCCGACAGCAACGGCCGCACCCCCGTGCGCGCCTCCG